>NZ_JALGBR010000006.1:0-227584 GCF_022808535.1 Acinetobacter sp. NIPH1876 | reverse complement strand
GGTACAGCTAAAACGGTGGCTGTTGCATAAATATCTGAAGATTAGAACAACTCTATCTTTCGTCTATTTGTGCAACAAAGCCGATTGCGACAATTCTTACAGCAATCATGATGGTACTAGAGATATTGGGGGGATGGATTTTTAATTCGATGGCCTTACTCGCAGATGGCTGGCATATGAGTTCACATATGGTTGCTCTCGGCTTAGCTTATTTCGCATATCGAATGGCCCGACATTATGCTCATGATCAGCGATTTAGTTTTGGTACTTGGAAAATTGAGATTCTAGCAGGGTACAGTAGTGCTATTTTACTTATGGTTGTAGCACTTTTAATGGGTATTCAATCTATCGATCGATTAATGAATCCCGTGAATATTCATTACAATGAGGCAATACCAATTGCAATTGTTGGTTTATTGGTAAACTTGGTTTGTGCATGGTTATTACATGACGGAGGCCACCACCATCACCACGAGCATGATCATCACCATGAACACGACCACCACCACGATCATCATGACTTAAATCAAAAGGCGGCGTTTCTGCATGTAGTAGCTGATGCGGTTACTTCTGTATTGGCAATTGTTGCATTGTTTGCGGGGAAATATTTTGGTTGGAGTTTCTTAGATGCACTATTAGGTGTAGTTGGAGCTATTCTTGTCGCTAAATGGTCATGGGGATTATTAAATGAGACAGGAAAGACACTACTCGATGCAGAAATGTCTCACCCTGTGGTTGATGAAATCAAAGAGGTTATAGAGGAATTTCCTCAAGTTAATATTACTGATTTACATGTTTGGAAAGTTGGTAGAGGCAAGTTTTCTTGCATCTTGGCTTTAGAGAGTACAGGTGTAGATTTAACACCAGATGTAGTGAAACAGGCACTCTCTATCCATGAAGAAATTGTGCATGCAAGTGTTGAAATACATTTTATTTGAATTATTGAATGGTTTTAGTTGGACAAATAAGTCCAACTAAAACATTTTTATATAGTTATAAGTGATTAGCCGCTTATCCCGAAAAAGTGAAGAATAATTCCTATAGCGCAGCAACCAGCTAAAGTAGTCATCATTCCAAGTTTGAAACGGAATAAAGCAAGCATAGCTATGATTGATAACATTAGTGACCATGGGTTAATGCTGGATAAAACTGGAACTTGTAAAACCATTCCATATTTATGAATTACATTAACTTCAGCAAATAATGTATGTAATGCAAACCACACTGATAGATTAAGGATCACTCCAACAACAGCTGCTGTAATTGTCGAAAGTATGGCATTTAAAGCCTTATTATTTCTTAATGCTTCAATATATGGAGCACCAATAAAAATGAATAGAAAAGAGGGTACAAATGTTACCCATTTCGCTAATATACCTCCAAGAGTACCAGCCAAGGCAGGATTCAATGATCCTGGGTCTCGATACGCTGCCATAAAGCCTACAAACTGAACTACACTAATCAGGGGGCCAGGGGTGGTTTCAGCCATACCAAGTCCGATCAGCATTTCACTAGGTTTAAGCCAATGGAAGTTTTCGACGGCTTGCTGTGCAACATAAGATAAAATTGCATAAGCACCACCAAACGTAAGTACGGACATTTTGCTGAAGAATAGAGCGATATGCGTATAAACATTATCTTTGCCCATTAAAGTAATAAAAGCTATAAGTGGGCCGAGCCATAAGACCAAACCAATGAGAGTAATTTTTAGAGCTCTTGTATGGGAAGGTTGTACATGCTCTGGGATCTGCTTAGCAAAAGCAGCATCAATAGCTGCTAATGAAGCATTAGAGCTATTAGCGTCAGAATGAGATGAGGAGGCGTTAAATGCTTTACTTCCACTTTTATTTCCGATGTAACCGATAAGCGCAGCAACTAAAATAATAAATGGAAAAGGCAAAGCAAAGATAAAGATGCCGATAAATGACAAGATAGCGACAATGACCATCACCTTGTTTTTTAAGGCTCGACGACCTACACGCATGACAGCTTCAAGAACTACTGCAAGTACGGCTGCTTTTAATCCAAAGAATAATGCTTGAACAATACTAATCTGACCATAACTTGCATAAATCCAGCTTAGTATTCCTAATGCAAGTAGACCCGGTAAAATAAAGAGAGTACCCGCAACGAGTCCGCCACGTGTTCGGTGTAATAACCAACCTATGTATACAGCCAACTTATGTGCTTCAGGACCAGGAACAAGTGTACAGTAATTTAAGGCATGTAAAAAACGCGTTTCACTAATCCATTGTTTCTCTTCAACTAAAATTTTATGCATTACTGCGATTTGCCCCGCAGGTCCACCAAAGCTAAGCGCAGCTACTTTAAGCCATACCCAAAAAGCTTCACGAAATGAAACACCATGAAGTTCATGTGGGGGAATGCTTTCAGCTAAAGCAGTGGAATCTTCATTTGTATTCATTGCTATTTCACCTAAATTTTTGAAATTTAAAAAGTATTTGATGCGTTTAATCATTCAGTACAGAGCTATTTTTATTAAAGCTAGACAATAGGCCATTAAAGATTGCATTTGATGCGACTAATAATTGGTCATCATCTGTAATGTTTTCATGTATTCCTGCAAAGACGGTTTCTATGCCTGAAGCTTCGGGTGGCTCAATCCCGCCAATATCAAGATAGTGGACAATCTCTGCAATTTTTTTCAAAGCAGGTGTTTCTAAATTAAAACTATGTAAAAGAACTTCGAAGGTAACCCAGTGATTGATATGACTGAAAGCTGCACCATCAAAATCGAATCCTAAAGCTTCTTCTGGACATTCACTTGGTGTTTCTAACCAAATAAATGTAGGAGTTGAATCAATAAAAGTCTTGATTAGCCATGCAGAGGCTAGACGATCAATCCAAGGTCTCTTACGAGTTGCCCATATTTTGTTTTGATAACTATTTTTATCTAGAAGTTGAATATGTGCTTGTATTGCTTGAGGCTCATTCACTTCACCAAGTCGAGCTATTGAAAGCTCTAAAGCAGAAAGTTCATTTAGTACCTGTGCTTGAGTCTCATCGGGGTAATAGTCAATTTCTACGAGTGCATCGATACTTTTTCTTAATTTACGGATTTGCTTGAGCAGCTCTTTCTTTTCATCTTTAGATTGACGATCTCTTAACTCAGAGAGTTGTTTATAGAGGACATCGTATTCTTCTTTTCGACTGAAGAAAGGAGCTAATTCAAGGTTTAAAGGCTGCTCCGCATGGAATACATACGCAGAGCCTTGCTCTGAAATAACGTCACTTGCAATAGGATCAAATTTCTCGCTATGAGAAATGGGAAGTAAATACACACCATCTCTAAGGATTGCGGCTCCACTTGCTTTAAGAGAACGCCATACTCTCATACGTGTAGATGTGTTCTGTGTAGGCAAAGAGGATATGAGTAAAGATATTTTCATGTTGTATACTCAACTTATTTGTTAAATATATAACATTAATTTGGCTTGGATACAAATATGAAGAATCGATTTCTTATATCAAAAGAAATATTAAAGGGCGGAAATGGCTAAAGAAGAATTTTTTAAGTTTTTGATTTTATATAAATTATTTGGTTTTATTGTTTCAATATACATCAATATTTGTGAATTCAGTATTACTCATCACAAAAAAAATTGTTTTAGTTATAATTAAATTATTGATTGTAAAGTGTCTAAATTGTAGGGTGTTCAAAAGTTGACTGAGAATTAGGTTATTTGTAAATCTCAGTCAAAATTTTAATTTTTAGAAGGCGCTTATCGATTTAAGATAACATCAGCTAATTGATGGGCAATTTCCTCAATACTATTTACAGAAGTATTTAAGGCGACTTTATCGGCTAAATTCGGACTATAATCTAAAACGTCATTTTTAGTAATTTTGTGCCAAATCGGTAAAATCATTTTATGGCCATTCATTTCTCGAGCTACTAAGCCATCAAGTTCATAGTTGGTCCAGTCTTTCTTAATAAAGTCAGTTGAAAGAACAACGGTACCGTATTTAGAGTTTCGGAGACCACTATCAATTTTTTGACGTAAACTGTCCCCAACTTTTAACGTGAATTCATCGTACCAAACGTTTACTCCAAGTTGCTGTAATGTCTCTGCAAGCGGTCTGACAAAATCTTCTTTATCTTCTGAAGCGTGTGAAATAAACAAATCATATTCTGGTTCCGTCTCAGGTATTGTATTGTTGTAAGATGATATTGAAACATCAGTAATATATTGGGTAGAAGCTTTAATAGCATCAATTTCACGTTTCAGCTTCTTTTGATGTTCAATTTCGTCTTTCTGCTGTTTTTTAGTCAGGACCTCTAATTTTTTTCTTTCCAGTATTTCTTCTTTTATAAGGTTCTGCTTTTCTTTCAGCAGCTTATTATCAATATCAATCTTTTTCTTTTGTAAGTCTGAAAGTTTTGATTGTATACGAGCGTTTTCTTGTTCTTTCCTACTAATTTCTGATAACTTTGTTTTTAATGTAGAGGGGCTAGTTGTCTTCCCGATAGAATTTTGAATTTGTAAAATTTTAGAAATTATATCAGCTCCCTTTTTCTGCTCTAAGCTCATTCGATGAGTAATATCTGCTAACTCCTTATTTAACCTTGTTATGGTACTGCTTATAGTTTGTATTGACATGTTGGCTCTATGATAAATATAAAGGGTAAGATTATTATTTGGTTAGGCGAAATACAAGGTTTATGTGTTACATCACTCTGTAAGCGTAGAGCAGTGCTCTGCCCAATCTGCCATTAATTCTTTACGTTTATCTAGATAATCTCCACGCAAGTAAGAAGCTTCAACTTTATCTGGTAGTTTGTGCGCTAATACATGTTCACAGACTTCACGCGCATAATTAGTTTTTTCCGCAGACCAGTCACGAAAAGTAGACCGAAAGCCATGTGTGGTAATTATACGATTCTGTTTTGGATCAATATAGCCTAAGCCATTTTTTAGTTCTTGTTCATGCATACGCTTGATTAGTGTAGTCAATGGCATGTCGGAAAGCATTTCACCACTACGTGGGGCGGGGAATATAAAATCTTCTAATTGAATATATTCTCGAATGAACTCTTAATTGAGGTAAAATTACATGAACTGTCTTAGAATGGGTAGTTTAAGATGATTTGTAATTTACAATCATTAGCTTACTAAGCAAGAATAGTGTCAGGTGAATGAAATATAAACAAATGATTGGTTGAAATTTTATTGTAGTAAAAATAACAGTAAAAAACTAAAATTAAATTATTTTTTGTATGTTTATCAGTGGTTTGGTTGTTTAATTTGACTAACACCGCTTCCGCCAAATTCAAAAAGCCCTTGTTATTGCAAGGGCTTTTTTCTTATCTGTGCTAATGCCATTTAAATTGGGAATATGAACCAAGGCCATCCCCCTTTACTCTGTGTGATATCGAACAAGTTCAACTATTAAAAAGCAAGCACCTAGAATGCTGGCTTCAGTACTATCTGGCCAAAGTAACCCAAACTTAAATTTATTTCTTAAAGTTAGATCTTCGAATGTGGTTTTAGGAGAGCTTGGACATGTTGTGCTTAGATGACGTCACCTAAAAATTTACGCAAATTTTACGCGGCCATTTTTTTAAGTTTATTAAAATACACTTTGCAATCATTCTTATGGATAGGTTAATGGGTTTCTTTAATACATCTGATCAAGACAATCATGTTCATAACTTGCTTCTTAATAAAAAAGAGATACTGATGGAGTATCGCGTAGATGTGCTGGTCGAAAAATATATCGGTGCATCGAAAGAAATACAGCAGATTATTGTTCAGATTCTTAAAGAGAGAGGGTATTCTTCACGAGAAATAGAGCATATGCTTAAAGAAAATAAATGACCAAAGTCGTGCCCTATAACAGTTAAAGAAAGCTCATTATGCAAAATACTACAAAAAAAGCAGCATTACCTGCCACAGCGTTGGCAGCGCTCGGGGTGGTCTTTGGAGATATCGGAACAAGTCCTCTCTATGCATTAAAGGAATCCTTCCATGCGGCTCATGGTTTGGGGATTCAACCTGAAAATGTATTAGGTATTTTGTCGATTATCTTCTGGTGCTTAATGCTGATCATCAGTATTAAATACATCGCGATTGTCATGCGTGCAGACAATAATGGTGAAGGTGGGATCATGGCTTTATTGGCCTTGAACCTACGTAAAGCGAAATTATCAGAAACAAAAAAAATCTATCTGATTGCGATTGGTTTTATCGGAGCATCTTTATTCTTTGGAGATGGGATTATTACCCCAGCCATCTCCGTTCTTTCTGCAGTTGAAGGTTTATCCATTGCCACCAATGTGCTTGATCCTTTCATTGTGCCCATTGCGATTGTGATTGTGACCACGCTGTTTTTGATGCAGAAACATGGCACAGCCTTTGTCGGTAAGTTTTTTGGACCAATCACCTTAGTCTGGTTTTTGTCACTTGGCATTTTAGGTATTGCCAGTGTGATACAGACACCAGTTGTACTGGGGATGGTGAGTCCACACTGGGCAATACAGTTCATTTTCACTCATCCAGTTCAGTCTTTCTTTATTATGGGGGCCGTGGTGTTAACCGTCACTGGAGGAGAAGCGTTATATGCCGATATGGGGCACTTTGGCCCCCGTCCGATTCGTTTTGGCTGGTTCAGTGTCGTGTTGCCTTGCTTGGTTTTAAACTATGCAGGCCAAGGTGCACTATTACTGCGACATCCCGCAGCGATTGAAAACCCATTCTATTTATTGGTGCCAAGTTGGGCGTTATACCCGATGATTATCTTGGCGACTATGGCGGCAGTGATTGCCTCACAAGCGGTTATTTCTGGGGTGTTTTCCTTGGCACGCCAAGCAATTCAATTGGGTTATTTACCAAGATTAGGGATTAAACATACTTCTGATTCAGAAGAAGGGCAGATTTATGTGCCTTTTCTAAACTGGCTATTACTGATTGCAATTTTAATTCTAATTTTAATCTTCCAGACCAGTTCAAACCTTGCCAGTGCCTATGGTCTAGCGGTTACATTAACCATGCTCTGCGATACGATTTTGGTTGCAGTCTTTATTTATTATGCTTGGAAATGGAGTCTACCAAAGGTATTTTTACTTATTATTCCATTTTTCATTCTAGAGTCAGTTTTGGTTGCCGCAGCATCTTTAAAAATATTCTCAGGTGGTTGGGTGCCATTATTAATTGGTGCTGTAGCAATGATCATTCTAATGACTTGGAAGCGAGGTCGAGAGCTCACTTTTGCAAAGCTTGAACATGACACATTGTCACTCGACTTATTCATAAGAAGTATTGGCGATAATGTACATCGTGTGCCAGGAGATGCGGTATTCCTGACAGGTACGCCGAATGTGGTTCCACATGCCATGTTGCATAATATTAAGCACAATAAAGTGTTACATGAACGGAATATTCTGGCGACTGTGGTAATTGAAGATGTCCCTTATGTCCCGCAAGAAGAGCGTATTCATGTTGAAACTTTAGATAATCATTTCTATCGGATTAAAATTTTCTATGGATTTAAAGACGAGCCGAATGTACCACGTGCATTGGCTCAAGCCTATGAGCAGCTAGAGTTTGAATACGATTTGATGCAGATTAGCTTCTTTATCTCACGTGAACGTATCATGCATAGTGTCGGGGATGGCATGGCACCTTGGCGGGAGCATTTATTTATTTCAATGCAACGTAATACCAGTCCAGTCAGTGATTTTTATCAAATCCCGACCAACCGTGTAGTAGAACTGGGTAGCCAGATCGAAATTTAAGAATGTGTGCTAAGCATCTTAATTTAGCTGTGATTGCTTTAACCAAGCTCAAAAAGCCTTTGTGATAACAAGGGCTTTTTGTTGCTTGTACTTTCCGATCATCATGAGCGTTAACACAGACCTGAGGGAACAGTATGATATTCAATATGAGAATGTTCAAGCATGATGCTTTCATTTCAGCTTCATTTAAGCAAACCGTTCTATTCTAAAACCCTAGTAAAGCCGAACAAGCATTGTTACACCTTTTGCCATATCCTCAGATGTGGTTTTTTTATGCCAGTTTTTTCTGTTTTGACTTTGTTTATACAGCTCGTAGTACATTAAATAATTATGGTTAAATTGATAGTAATATAAAATATTTTCTTTACTCTTAAACTTAATGGTGAATTTAATTTAGGATGACACGTAAATTACATTTTTGTCATATTAAAAAAATAGATTAAATTTGAGATATACTTTTTAAAGTAAAGTTGTTTACTTTTTCGGGTTTTGTTTTTAATTTTTATTTATTTCTAAAAAAGCTGGGGTGTCTGGTTTTCGGGATTTTAAAATGCTTTGGCTTAAAAATATATTTGGAAGAGATATTTCATTATTATGGTTTAATTTTATATTGGCAATCTGGCTGGGTCTATTTTTGAACTTTTCATTCTTTGTGAAAATTCAAGATCTAACCCCTTATTCAGGTATCCAAAGTTTTCTATTTTTGATTGCTTCTATATTGGTCGTGATCTTTACATATAATTTTATATTTCAGATTTTTAACTGGCGTTGGACTGCAAAACCCATTGCGATTTTTCTGATCTTAATTGGCGGATTTGCATCCTATACCGTAACTTCACTTGGTGTATGGATTACTTCTGATCAAATCCAGAATATGATGCAAACCAACTTTACAGAAGCACGAGATCTTTGGTCTTGGTATCTTTTGGCTTGGGTCTTGGGACTGATCATTCTGCCTATTTTTGTTTTTGCTAGGGTTAAAATTAGACATGAAGCTAAACCCTTTATGTTTCAATTTACTCAAAAAATTATAACTGCTGTTGTTTCTTTATCTATTGTCATCGTTATGCTGTTTATTTTCTATGTCGATTTTGCAGCTATTTTCCGTGAAAATCGCAGTTTAAAAGGAATGATTTCGCCACAAAATATGATTAGCTCTTTTGTTTCATATTACAAAAAGAAGGCACCAAAAAAGAATCAACCCTTCATCAGTTATGGTGAAGATGCCAAGCTTTTACAACGTGAAAATGCATTACCCAAACTGATGGTGCTTGTAGTGGGTGAAACAGCCAGAGCTGAAAATTTCTCTTTAAATGGGTACAGCAAACTCACCAATCCTGAAATGGCTCAACAGGACATCTTGAATTTTTCTAAAGTGAGTTCGTGTGGTACAGCAACGGCTGTTTCTGTTCCCTGTATGTTTTCGGGGATGCCACGTAAATCCTATGATGAGCGCTTAGCCATTCGTAGAGAGGGCTTGCTTGATATCGCGCAACGTGCTGGTTATCAGGTCACTTGGATTGAAAATAATTCTGGTTGTAAGGGCGTTTGTGACCGGGTTGAGATGTATAAGATTGCAGAACCGATTCAGAAAAAATGGTGCAAGGGGGGAGAATGTTTTGATGAGATTTTAATTGATAGTTTGCAATCCTATCTAAAATCGATTCCTCAAGGGGATACACAACCTCGTTTGCTTGTATTGCATCAATTAGGCAGTCATGGTCCAGCGTATTACAAGCGCGTCCCGCCCCAATTTAAAGTTTTTAGGCCTACATGTGATACCAATGCCATTCAGGGGTGTAGTCGTGAAGCTTTGCAAAATACCTATGACAATACTTTGTTATATACCGATTATATCTTGAGCCAACTAGTTGAAACTTTAAAACAGAATACACAATATGAAACAGGCTTATGGTATTTGTCTGATCATGGGGAATCTACAGGTGAAAGTGGTATGTATTTACACGGAGCCCCTTATATGATTGCACCTCAACAGCAAACACATATTCCGATGATCATGTGGTTTTCTGCACTTTGGAAACAGTCTAATCCTGAGCAGATAAAATGTTTGTCGAATCAAAAAAATGAAGTATTGAGTCAGGATAATTTATTTCCAACAATGTTAAGTTTATTGGATATAAAAACGAAAGTTATTGATGCTGAAACGGATATGCTAGCGACTTGTTCATCCATATCGAGTAAGGTTAATTAAGTAGACGAATTTGTTTATTTTTGTGATGTGATATTTATTTTAATCGTAAGTGTGTGGTAAAAATGACAGCTTCACGATATACATTCCTCCAGTGAAATATTTATATCGTTATCCCATTCATTTTTCGAAATGTTTGGGATTTTTTAAATGAGTAATCATTAAATCGAGGTTGATGTCTGATTAAAATATTTATTTTAATGCAGATATTACCTCGTTTAGAAGTGACTGTAAGAGCTATAAATTTAATGAAACATTTTATTTTAACCAGCGCGGCTGCAATTGTTGCAGTATGTTCAACACAGAGCATGGCCGCAGATTTTATTGCCGGTAAAGATTATACCGTGGTTCAAAATCCAGTAAAAACATCAGCGCCTGCTAATACAATCGAAGTGCGAGAGTTTTTTTGGTATGGATGTTCTTATTGCTTTAAATTAGAACCACATATGCAATCTTGGTTAAAGACCATTCCGAAGGATGTTTACTTTCTGCGTACGCCAGCAGCAATGAACCCGATGTGGGAACAAGGTGCGCGTGCATATTATGTGAGTGAGGCTTTAGGTGTACGTAAACGTACCCATCTACCGTTATTCCATACCAATTTTTCAGGTAAGGAAAAGGTTTTACAAAAAGAGGCTTTTGCTAAGTTTTTTACTCAATATGGCATTTCTGAGGCTAAATTTAATAGCAGCTATGATTCTTTCCCGATTACAGCAAAAATTGCAGAATCAAACCAATTGGCGCAAAAATATCAACTTACGGGCGTTCCAGCTGTTGTGGTCAATGGTAAATATATCGTCCAAGGCGGGGATAATAAAGTAGTTCAAGTGGTTGAATATCTTGTGAATAAAGAGCGTAAGACTCAGTAATTTTGCTGTTTGAACCGATGGCAGACCTTTAAAGTCTGTGTCGTAAATCAAGCGCTTATGAAGGTGTTGTCAGTAAGATTGCTACAACACTTCTTTGTTTATAAAATTGTTCACGATTTAAAATAAAGAGGCCGAGCCAGCGCTGCATCGTTTTTCGGCCTTGTCATGGTTTTATACAATTGATGATCAAACTGACTTCTTTATACTAAAAATTAACTCTCTTTAAAGGTTTCATTCAATGCTTGTTGCACTGCATCTACACGTGATTTACAGGCTTTGTATGCATTCATTGACTCCTCAACAATCTTCATTAAGTTATCAATATCAGGCTCTTCCTGAGCTTCGAGCAGCGCCGCATTTTTTTTGAGCAGGCTATAACCGTCTTTAAAGCTTAATTCTTTTTTACTCATGATCAATGACCTCTTTGATATGACTTACATTGGCATGGATGTAACCATCATGCATTTCAACCGCGATGCTTGAGCCGACTTGTTGCACAGAGCGAATTGCTTTGTTTTCACTACGCACAATGGCATAGCCTTTGGCTAAAACATGTTTGGGATTTTGCAGTAATGTTTCCCGCATCAAGGCTTCGATTTGGGTCGAGGCTGTTTTAAGTTGCTGTTTCGCAAAATATTGTAGGGTTGATTTAGCAACTTGAAGGTGTAAATTACTGGCGCTGATTTGATTCTCAGCCTGTGATTTGATGACACTCATCAATCGATCATTTTGGCTTTGATAGGCGGTAATCTGATGTTGAGACAGTAGTTTGATGGTTTGTAGATGATTGACGACATCTTGTGAGCGTTCTGCAATCAGATTCCGAATTCCTGCAATGACTTTACTGGGTGTATCAAAGGAACGATGTGCAATCTCATCTAAAATGGTTCGGTCTTTTTCATGTCCAATACCCACCCAGATCGGGACTTTACGTTTACACAGCAGGGCAGCCAGATCATAGTCATTTAAATAAGCTAAATCGTTGACTGCACCACCACCACGAATGATCACGATCAGATCTGGCGGTAGGGTATAATCTTTTGCCCACTGGCGTAGCCCTGAGCCTAAAGACTCCATAATACTGTGTGCGGCGGTATTACCTTGAAAAGTCGCGGTGTGATAAACAAATTGACAGACACCGGCTTGATGTAATGCATCGGCATCTTTCTTGAAGTCACCTAAACCTGCTGCATTTTCCGGAGCAATCACCAGAACATTTTCAATATCAAATGGGGCGGGTAGTTCCTTATTAAGATGAACCAATCCTTCACTGCTTAATCGCGCAAGAATCTGTTGATAACGCTTTGCAATATCGCCCAAGGTAAAGCTTGAGTCGATATCTTCAATATTGACCGAAAAGCCATATTGAGGATCAAAACGAGCCTTGATTTTAATTAGCACATTTAAATCTTTTGATAGTTCAATACCACTTTCGCGCTCAAACTTGAGCACCATTTTAGCCGCAGTGAATTTCCAAATCGTGGCTTTACAGCTTGCGATGACTTTATCGGTATCTTGTTCTTTTTCTGCCAGTTCAAGATAGTAATGCCCACCTTTAATATTTAAATTCCGAATCTCGGCTTTGACCCAGACAGGCTCATCAAAAGACAGGCGAATGACTTCCTGTACCGCTGTGAGATAATCGCTAAGAGAGAATTGAGGTTCGGACATTGGATTGAGTGATAAAGGGGACAGCACTATAGTAGCAAATTGAGTCAGCTGATAACAAATCAGGCCTAAGATGTCGAAACTTATGCTTTAGATCGGCAGATAACGCATCTACAACGTATTCGTGTTGAACCCTGTAGATGCGAATGAGTGGCCATGTTTTAAAGTGATTTATTCCATTTCAAGACTTTAAATAATCCGAACATAAACATGATCCAGACCGGAATTAGAATCACAGACTCTTTAAAGCCTTGGGTCCACATGATGTACAGAATCATGACAATAAAGGCGAGAACCAGATAGTTGCTAAGTGGCGAGAACAAGGCTGGAAATTTTACAGTCTTGCCTTCTAATCGAATAGCCTGTTTAAATTTTAAATGGGTAAAGCTAATAATCGCCCAGTTTAGAACCAAGGCAGCGACAGCCATATACATCAGGTGGCTTAGCGCTTGTTCTGGCACAAAATAGTTCAGTAAGACACAGCCAAAAATCAAGATAGAAGAAAAGATCACCGCTGGCATTGGTACGCCTTGCTTGCTGACTTTGGCAAAAATCTTAGGGGCATTACCTTGTACTGCAAGCCCGAACAGCATACGACTATTGGCATACATGCCGCTGTTATAAACCGAGAGTGCTGCGGTCAGAATAATAAAATTGAGTAAATGTGCGGCCCAATCAATGCCCAGTTGACTGAAAATCATCACGAAAGGGCTTTTATCCAAACCACCCAGATCAAGTTGATTCCAAGGAATCAATGACATAATGATCGCCAGCGACGCTACATAAAAAATCAAGATTCGGAAAATCACCTGATTAATGGCTTGAGGAATACTTTTTTCTGGATTTTCTGCTTCAGCTGCAGTCATACCGATCAATTCAATGCCGCCAAAGGCAAACATTAAAAAGGCCAACATGTAAAACAAGCCTGAGAAGCCATGCGGAAAAAATCCGCCGTGTTGCCATAAATTAGTAAAGCTTGCAGTCGAATCAGCTCCCGCAGTCAGTAATAGGTACAAACCAAACAAGATCATTGAAATGACGGCAACAACCTTGATAATGGCCAACCAGAATTCGGATTCGCCATAAAATTTCACATTGCCCAGATTTAAGCAGGTGACGACAATGAAGAAGAACAAAGTCGAGATCCACGCAGGGATATGTGGCCACCAATAATGGATATATTTGGCAATCGCTGTCAGCTCAGTCATTGCCACTAAAATATAAACCACCCAGTAATTCCAACCTGATAAGAATCCAGCAAAATTTCCCCAATATTTTTGTGAGAAATAACTAAAAGAACCCGCTACAGGTTCTTCTACAATCATTTCACCCATTTGTCGCATGATTAGAAATGCGATCAAACCGACAATGGCATAGCCTAAGATAATCGAAGGACCTGCGGACTGGATTGCCTGAGCTGAGCCTAAAAACAGACCTGTACCCACAGCACCACCCATCGCAATCAATTGGATATGGCGGTTTTTTAGTCCACGTTTTAATTGGGGAGAGGAATTACTCAAAATACGCTGCGCTGAACAAAAAAGAAGTGATTGTAATGGATCGCAAGGAGATCGACTAGTTTAGATAGGAGAATGCAGCTGTAATTTTATATCCCTATTTAGATGTGGATATTTCAACATTAAATTTTGATCAGTTTTATTAGAATACTTATCTTCTCGTATTGAAAATCATAGGCAAGGTTAATTATTTCACTAATAAATATAGTGACTTGGTTATCTATTAATAAAAAAAACTTAAATCATTTGTTATTTCTATTGAAAACTAAGTTGAATTTCGTACAATACAGTCTTGTCTGTATTGTGTATGAAAAATGTAGGAAATGTATAGAAAATATTTCATGATTCCGCTGATCATATATTCAGGCTTTAGCTATGCCGAAGATCAGGTGAGTCAACAACAGACCCGAGATTATCTTTCTCAGAAACAACAGATTGACCAACTCACTCAATCTGTTGCGCCATTTATTCAGTTACAGCAAACAAAGGTTGATTCAAGCTATCCTTGGTTACAAAAAGAACCGATTTGTTTTGGCATTACATCTTTAGAGGTTGATGTTCCAAGCACACATCCCAGTATAAAAACCGCAGACTTTAATCGCATCTTTAAAGAGCTCAAGTATTCAGACAATAAGGTTTTAGGCCGCTGTATTGGTGAAAAAGGGCTTTCGGGCCTCGTGAATTACATCAATGAGCGACTGGTTCAATTGGGTTATGTGTCTACTCAAGTGATTGTACCTGAACAGGATCTTGCGACAGGACATTTACGTTTAACTTTAATCCCTGGATTGATTGGGGAAATCCGACTTAAAAATAGTAAAAACCAAACTTTGAATTACCGTTTGCCTATGCACGCAGGCGATATCCTCAATATTCGTCAACTGGAACAAATTCTAGAAACCTTTGCCCGTTTACAAGGGATGCAGACCAGTTTCGATATCTTACCCAGCCAAAAAAGTGCTGAAAATGCAGGTTATAGCGATGTCGAGATTGTATGGGAGATTCGGGAACAAAACTTTATCACTGCTGGATTGAATGATGCAGGCAGTAAAAGCTCTGGAAAATACCAAGGCTATGCCAGCTATGCTCTAGAAAACCCGCTTAATTTTGCGGATAGCCTATTTGTTTACTATACCCAGTCACTCAATGACTGGAACGCAGACCATACTGATTTTAATAACGTCTTTATTTCCTATGAAGTCCCGTATCAAAACTGGCTGTTTAATATCAATGCCAGTCAATATACCAATACCCAAGAGTTGGAAGGCTTTGATCAGTGGTTCGATTATAAAACCATTAACAAAGATTTTAACCTACAAGCACAGCGCGAACTTAGCCGCAGTAAATCCTACCGCCTTTCAGGCTATGCGCAACTGTACCGAAAATCGGCATCTAGTTTTATTGAAGATGTCGAAATTGAAGTGCAGCGTAAACGCACAGCAGGTTGGGAGCTTGGCAGCAAATACCAGTTACGGCTCGGGCAGCAAACCATCAATGCTCAATTCAGCTACCGCAAGGGTACAGGCATCTTGGGGGGCAGCCAAACTGCTGAAGATATTACGGGTGAGGGTGATTCTCGCGCTGGAATTTGGAATGCTGCTTTTCAATATGCAGTGCCATGGCAGACCGCTAACAATAACTTTATGTATCAGCTGAACTGGCAAGGACAGTGGAGTCCGCAGAAAGTGGTCAGTCAGGAAACTTTCAATATTGGTGGACGCTACAGCATTCGCGGCTATCGGCCTGAGCAAAGCATCGTGGGCAGTAATGGGCATTATTTACAACAGACCGTGCATTGGCTCAATCCCATTTCTAATTTCTCACTCTACGCAGGGCTGGATCAAGGGCTGGTGACAGGAGAAGGCACTCAATATTACTCCGATCGTTATTTATTAGGCAGTGTGGTGGGTTTAAGAACTCAATTCAAACATATCAATGGTGAGCTTTTCGTGGGTCGGGGACTGGTTGCACCACAACATATCCAGAAAGACCTCATCACTGGTTTTAATCTCTCATTTAACTATTAAGCAAATCTATTCATAGAAATATAGGTATAAAGATGAATAAGCAATTTTACCGCACTAAATTTAATGCCAAACTTGGGACGTATGTCGCAGTATCTGAATTGGCAAAATCCCATCAGGGCGATACCTCTCCACGCATTAAAGCTTCAATCCACAATAATAATGTGACAGACTCAGGCATTGCGGCAGTTGGACAACGAACCTTAAAACAATTGGTACTGGCGCTTTCAGCCTTGATGGCGATTAGTCCGATTTATGCCAATGTCGTCGTCAATAATAATGCAGCTGCTGCGCATAAAGTGACCGTGCTCAAGGAAGGTAATGCAGCCAATGTCTGGATTACAGCACCCTCTGCATCAGGGGTATCACGTAATAGCTATACCCAGTTTGATGTGAATCAAAATGGTGTGATCCTAAATAACTCACGCGGCGCAGCAACCAGCCAAATTACCAAAACATCAATTGCAGCGAACCCGAATTTAGCCAAAGGGGCTGCGACCACGATTGTCAATGAAGTGGTTTCAAGCAACCCAAGTTTATTGCAGGGTAATCTTGAAGTCTTAGGATCACGAGCAAATGTAGTGATTGCTAACCCAACAGGCATTACTGTAAATGGTGGTGGATTTATCAATGCCAATCAAGTCACGCTATCAACCGGTGTGCTTGGGTATAACAGTGATGGTTCGATCAAACAGCATACGGTAAAACAAGGTGCAATCACGATTAATCCTGATGCCAATAATCGTGGACTCGGTGGCAATGCCAATAATCCCGTTGCATTAGAACTGTTAGGCCGTTCAATTGCGATTAATGCACCAGTGAATGCTACGACCATTACTGCTGTTACTGGGGCAAATACCATTGCGGCTGATACAGGAGAATTTGCTGCGACTACAGGCACAGGAACTGTACCAACCGTTGCGATTGATGTTGCGCAGTTAGGCGGGCTTTATGCCAATAGTATTTATTTGTATGCCAATGAAGCTGGTATAGGGGTCAATAATGCAGGCATGATTAAAGCCAAAAATAATTTAGTTCTTAACAGCAATGGTAAAATCACCAATACTGCAACAGGATTAATTCAAACCACAGATGCCACTAACGGCTTGATGTCTGTTCAGAGCAATCGAGCGGATGGACATGGTGACATTGTCAATCAGGGTAAAATCCAAAGTTCAAATGCCTTATTTGTGGATGCTGGACGTCACTTATATTTACAACAAGATAGTTATACAGGTGTCACTAATACGACTTCAAAGAACATTGTGTCTTTAAATGCCAAAGGTACGGTCGTAGGAACAGGTGCTGTCATCAAACAACATGGTGATGGTCAAGATGTTTACATCAATGCAGGCGGCGATATTAGTCTAACGGGTAAACAAGCAAGTGGGATTCAGAACAATATTGGCAGTAATGGTGGTGTCTATCTGAGTGCTGGTCGAAAGATTAAAGTAACTGATGGATTGATTACTAGTCGTAATGATCTTGCAATCAGTTCAACAAATCAATTAGATCTGAAAGATTCAAATTTATACAGTAGAGATACTGGGATTTATATCAATAGTGTTGGAACCGATATTGCCAATGCTGCAATCAATGTCACTAATGCCGTACTTGATGCAAAAACAAAATTAGCGATTCAATCGTCAGGTTTATTAAACCTCACAGATTTAAGCTTGCCAATTGCATCAGGACAAAGCAGTACCCGTGTGCAAGATGTGGTGTTCACTGCACAACAGAATCTAAACCTTAACCAGAACAAGCAAATGTTACAGCCGATTAAAGGCAAATTGGGCATTGCAGCAGGTGGAGATATTTCTTTGGCAACGGGATTGACGGGTGCCAATGTTGAGGTAAAAGGTTTACGTGGGATTGATATTGAGGGGACCAATGTTAAAACCAAGAATATTAAGCTATCTACGGCTGGAAACTTAAATATTACAGCGCAAAAGGACGTTAATTTACAAGACAATACCAGTCTATGGGCATCATCAGGCAATATTAATGTATCTTCTTTAGGGGGCAACCTCACCACAACCAGCCTGACTGCATTGGCAAATAAAGGCAAAGTGTCATTACTTGCAGATAAAGATGTACGTTTAAATATCACTAAAATTAATAGTGCGGTAGAGGGAACCACTGCACTGGATCAGACCAATCAGAAATCAAAAATCACAGCAGGCCAAGATATTAATATTGGCTCAACCAACCAAGGGGCACTTTATCTCTATGCAGGAGATATTCAGTCTACGGCCGGAAATATTAATTTGATTGCCGATAAGAATCTTAACTTATACCGTGCTGGAGATGTGAAGCAGGTTAAGAATGCTGATGGGACTTTTATCCCTAAAACTACCTATTTATGGTCGGACTTAAAGGCAAAAGATATTTCGTTTAAGTCAGCGACTGGCAATGTAGAACTACAATGGTTGAATGCCAATGCCACTAATGATCTTGTGGTTGATGCAAAAGGCCTGAGTCGTATCTATGGCGGTGAATTAAAAAGTGGTCGGAATATTGAGTTGCATGGTGGAGACAACGTCAGACTCTGGGCTGTGAATAGCAATTCAGGCGCGCATACTGCGGTGAGTTCAGATAAGAATATTTATTTAAATAGTGATATTGATGCCAATGGTCAAACCAGTTGGGCAGCAGCAAGCACAGTCAATATGACTGCTGGTGGTTTACTGTCTTTAAAGAGTAAAGGTTTACAAGCGCATCAACGGACCAATTTAAAGGGTGGTGCCGTCAACATTGAAGCGGGCACAAGTTTGGATTGGAGAGATAAATATACGCTGACGGCGGTTGATAGTGCGATATTAAAGAACAATGCAGATCTAGCGCAGTTTAATGGTGATATTGGGATACAGACAGGAACTGGAAATCTTACCATTACGCCAACCAATATTACCTTAAATGCTTATGGTGATATTGATCTTCGTGCTAAAGGTGGAGATCTAACCTTAGTTGGGATAGGTGGCACACAAGGTAATGGTTCAGAACAGGTTGTTAAGCTCAATACAGCTACTGGTGGGATAAGTCTTGAAGGGAAGAAAGTAGAGCTACAAGGCTCTCAATTAACTGCGTATAAAGATATATCTATTTTGGCGACTAATGGAGATTTGATTGTTGATGGAATAAAAAATAATCTCGTAAATAAAACTAAAACAGAGAAAAATATAGATCTCACAAATACACAAAAAAGGGTACTAACAGAATTGGAACTTTTAAAAGGTCAACAGTTCTTAGATGACTATAGTAATATGGTTAAACTTTATGAGGATTATGTGAAGGGTGGTTATGATACAAATCTTTATACTGCATATAATAAGGCATATGATGGTTTTATTAATAAATACCCAGTCAAACCTAATCCTAGCCTACTTATATTTGGATTAACCCAACCAATTTTTCATAATATTTTATATGAAGCAAAACCAAGTACAAGGTTTGCTGCTTCATATGTTTTTTTTCCTAAATATGATCAAGAATATTTAGAGACCTTACAATCAGATATAAATTTTTATAAAACGAATATCAATGGTTATGAACATGTTGGTTCAAAAATATCAAGTGTAAATGGCAATATTGGTTTGATTTCATCTAAAGGTATTTCTGTTAGCGGATCAAATATTTTAGCTTCGAATGGAATGATTGATGTTGAAGCTAGAGAGAGTTTAGCTGAATCATATACGTCAAATACTGTTAAAAAAGGAGGCCAGCCTCAAACCATGAATGCCAGTATCATCATGGATGGGACAGTTGATTTTTATGACAAAGGTGGAGTGAACGATACAAATTATAGTATGCGGACAATTTTAAATCCTACTATTGTTAATGGAACAAAGGGCATTAATATTCGAACACTAGGTAATACTGTAAAGGATAATTTAGTATTGCAAGCAGTAGGAGTGATTTCAGCACAAGGTGATGTGAAAATAGAATCAAATAAAAATATTTTATTTGATGCAGCTATAGAGCAAAGTTATGATCGCTCCACGCAGACTGAAAAGAGAAAGTCATGGGGAGGCCTTAAGAAAAAATATATTACAACAAAACGAGAAAATGAATCTACTAATGTAGCTTCCGTAGAGATACAAGCAAAAAATATTTCTATCGAGAGTAAAGAGAAAAATCCTCTGAATAATATTGATATTTATTCAGGTAAGTTTATTGCTGAAGGTGGTTTCGTTTCTATACGATCTGGAGGAAATTTAAACTTTTATACAACAGAGGAATTATCCAAAAGTAATACTGATGTGACAAAAAAATCCTCTTTTGCAGGTATCAAATATAATAGTTCTAAGACAAATACATCCCGAACTCAAATAAGTGAAATTCCTGCCGTACTAAAGGCAGATTATATTGGTACAAAATCAGGCTTTGATACTCGGTTAGAAGGTACAGAGTTTGAATATTTACGCTGGGCAAAGATTGAAGCTGGTGGAACTCTTTCTTTGTTGGTAGCAAAAAAAACAATCTCTGAGTTAACTAAAAATGAGAGTAACTCAGTTGTTTGGCAATCAATGCAAGACAAGGGATCAATCACTGAAACAGCAAAATTACCAAGTTTTAATGGTCCAGTTGCACCTACATTTATCGCAAATGGTGGATTAACTGTACAAGTGCCAATGGTTTCTGGTCAGAATAATGATGTTCGTGCAGAAGTGATCAAACTTTCTAACCAGCCTGGTAATGAATATCTGAAAGATCTCATTGCCCGAAAAGATGTGAATTGGGAAGCAGTAAAACTCGCACAAGAGAGTTGGAATTATAAACAGCAAGGTTTAACAGGTGCTGGGGCTGCTATTATTGCTATTATTGTGGTAGCAGTAACCGCTGGTGCTGGTGCTACAGCAGTAGGTGCTTTAGGCGGTACAGCATCAACCTTGGGTGGATCTGCAGTTGCAATGAGTCAGGCAGCAATTACGACTTTAGCGACACAAGCGAGTGTAAGCCTGATTAATAATGGTGGGGATATTACTAAGACTTTAAATGAGCTTGGTAGTAAAGAATCAGTAAGAGGTTTAGCGACAAGCATTGTAACAGCAGGTTTGCTGAGCCAAGTAAGTACAGCTTTAAATCTCAAGCCTGATAGTACTTATTTTCCTGATCGTTTAATGAACAACTTTGCGAATTCAGTCGGTTCAACTTTAGTACAGACCGCGATTAATGGTGGAAATCTACAGGATAATCTCGAAAAAGCTTTATTAGCTGGATTGGCAGGTGCATTACAAGGTGAATTAGCGAGTCAAATTGGTAATAGTTTAGATAAAGTTGATCCTAATACATTTGAATATGTTCTTCATAAAGTTGCTCATGCTGCTGCTGGCTGTGCAGCCGCAGCTGCAACGAAAGCGAGCTGTGAAGCAGGGGCTATTGGGGCTGGTGTAGGAGAAATCGTTGCAGGATTAATGCCTGATCCAGCTAATGGCATAGAATATACAGATGCAGAAAAACTAAAAATCCGAAATATAGGTAAATTGGTTTCAGGCACTGTGGCAGCATATGCTGGTTATGATGTAAATACTGCTGCTAATAGTGCTGATACTGCAATTCAGAATAACTCTTTAGTTAAATTAGCGACCACGACTGGTAAAGTTTTAGTTAAGACTTTGGATGAGTTTAATGCATTAAGAAAAGCAGGAAAACAAGTTACAAAAGATGATATTGTGGCATCTCTAAAGAAACAGAGTGCAGATGAGCTTATAGGCATTGCAGATGATTTATTAGCAGTATTTGGTAGAGGTACCTCATCATTTGATCGTGCTTTAGCGGCAATAGACTTAATCGTTGGAACCGACTTAAAACCTGGTAAGGGAGATTCACTGAAACTTGCAAAGACTGAACTAGATAAATTAAAAACAGATCGTTCCTTTGTTCAAACAGTTTACCAAAATAAAGTTGATGTTATTACACGCAATAGATTGAATGGTAAGGAGTTTGAAACGAGCGCTGCTAGTAAGTTAGGAATACAACGTAATACTGATCGACAAATGATTACTGTTAAAACAGAAAGAGATGGACAGATCAATATTATTCCAGATGCTTTTGGGGATGGCGGTACATTAGTTGAGTTCAAAAATTTAAAGTATATTACTGATACAAAACAATTTAGAGGCTATGCTGCGACTAAAAAGCCTGTGAAATTAGTGATTAATCCAGATACAAAATATTCTAGTACTATTGAGCAAACGATTAGAGAGTCTAAAGGAACTATTTATACATTTGATCAGAATACGAAAGCTCTGAAAATATTAAAAGATTTTAGCTAAATTTAGGAACTCTACTGATATGAAAATTAGCGCTCCAATACGTACAAATATTTATGCTCATCAGAACTTAGCCGATCCTCAGAATTTCTTTCGGCGTATAAAGTTTAGATGTGAAAATTATCCCGAATTAATTCCTGAAAAATGTGGTTTTTGGGAACCGTTTAAAATTAAATTCTCTCCAGACATCATTGAGACATTAATTCCTGATGATCGTGGTGGGCAGGCTGGTAGCCTGTATTGGTCTAGAACTAAGAGAACCAAAGCTTGGGGGGCTTTTAGTGTTCCTATGCATAGTAATATGCATGCTAATGAAGTAATTCACAGTGAGTTACAGCAAACTGATCAAAACAAGCTAATTGAATATGTAAAAAAAGTTTGCCTAGAGTTTAATGCTGACTTAGCTATTATTGATATAGAGGTTAATGATAGTTGGAATCTTGCTAATCCACATATTGGTGGAGTAGAGCCAACGACGGATCAATTATGTAATTGGTTACCTGATATGTACTGGGGAGTTGTCTTTGGCAAGCCATATATTGATTTGTGGGGGGAGAATCTATTATTAGATGTACCTGCCTTTAAAGTTGAAAAATTATCAGATGAATTAATTTTCATACAATTAACAGAAAGTATTAGTGATGTTGTAGAAAAAACTGAAGAAGTTAGAATTAAGCGTGAAGAAGTTAAGAGTTTTTTAAATAACTATGTATTTTATACGCCAGATAAAGGATACAGATCTGGTAATACGTTATGGTTTTTTTCAGGGAGATCTGAAAATGATCTAATTCGTATTCCAAAAGTAGAATACAGAACTAAAGTCTTTAATATACCGCATTTTACACTTGAAAATTCAGTGCAACATGTTGAAAGTGATGATATTCAAAATGAACCTAAAAAATTAAATCAATCTAGACTCATTGACACAGATATGTGGAAGGTTGCTTTATCACCGGAATGGTTTGTACAAGCTTATCCTGAAGAAAAAGCCGACTTATCAACTGGAACAGTTGAAGAAATTAGATTTTTTTATCAGCCAGAGTATTATGACTCACCTATTGAAAAAGAGTTGTTTATTGGTGCATGGGATAGGCCTGACCAAGGTAAAGAAACTCGTCAAGAGTATGCTGAATCTAGTATTCAAGAGTTGATTGAAAGCTATCCGCAAGCGGTATCAAAATGGGTGACAGTAGAAAGTAAGATTGTACATTTTGATGAGTATTCAGAGATCTATTTAGATCAAACAGACCAACAGGATTCCAATTTATTTCGTATAGCAATTAAATTAATTATCTTCGATAGTTACTTTGTTAAACTAACTTTTATGGATTATTGGTGTAACGATTTGAGTGGATCTAGACAAATCTCTGATCCAATTTTTAGTTCGTTTCAGGTTAAATAATTACTTATATTTTATATGATTTTAAGTATTAAGCTCTTGATAAAATAAGAGCTTAATTACTTGAGTTTCTGTTTCGATAAAATAAAGTAGACATTTATCATCCAAATTTCAGCAAAGCTTAGCAAATAATAATATTTCATGTGAAATTTCAATCAGCATAGACTCATCCAAAGATAAATAACAACAATGTATTTATCAAAAGAATCAATTTTACATTCGGATGTTTTCTTTGGATTGGCAGTATATACAGAGTGTGCTGCCGCAGTTCTATGCGGCCACATTCATGACCTTAAAAATCTCCTCTATCGGTATCATGTTATCCATTTTATTAGGGCTGATCTGTAGTGTGATTAGCACTTATCAAGTTCGAGTACTGAATAAAATTGTCAAAGTCTATATCGAGGTTTCCCGCAATACACCCTTGCTCATTCAGCTATTTTTCCTTTACTACGGTTTACCCAAGATTGGCATCAAACTGGATGGTTTTACATGTGGTGTGATTGGTCTGACTTTTCTCGGGGGCAGCTACATGGCAGAAGCCTTTCGTGCAGGCTTACAGTCAGTTGCACAAGGACAAATTGATTCTGCTCGAAGTGTGGGTTTAAACGCCGTTCAAGTCTTTCAATATGTGGTGTTTCCACAGGCATTGTCGCTGTCTATTCCAGCGATTGGTGCGAACTGCTTATTTCTGATTAAAGAAAGTTCCATCTTGAGTGCAATTGCAGTGGTGGAACTCCTGTTTGTGACTAAAGACTTGATTGGGATGGATTACAAAACCACAGAGGCTTTATTCCTATTAATCATGGCCTATCTGATTATCTTGTTACCTGTATCAGCTTTAACGAGTTACTTGGAATACCGTAGTCGGAAGGTGAGCCATGGGACTTGAGTATTTATTTCAACCGAGCCATATCGAACGTTTACTGTATGGCTTATTGCAAACCATCGAAATTGCATTTCTGTCCGTATTTTTATCTGCCATTTTCGGGACAATTTTTGGGGTGATCATGACCTCAAAAAATGTGTTGGTCAAAATCCTGTGCCGTTTCTATCTCGAGACTATACGAATTGTGCCAATCCTCGTCTTATTGTTTGTTTTCTATTTTGGTTTTGCGACATGGTTTAACTGGCAGTTGTCATCGTTTTGGGTTTGTATTTTTGTATTTACCTTATGGGGAACTGCGGAAATGGGTGATCTGGTTCGCGCCTCGATCACCTCGATTGATCAGCATCAACGGGATTCTGCCTATGCCATGGGCTTGAATCATATCCAAGCTTTAACTTATGTGATTTTCCCACAAAGTTTAAAACGGGTAACACCTGGTGCATTAAATCTGTTTACCCGCATGATTAAAACCAGTTCATTAGCTGTACTGATCGGGATGGTGGAAGTTCTGAAAGTGGGGCAGCAGATTATTGAGAACTCATTATTGACGGTACCCAGTGCATCGCTGTGGATTTACGGTTTCATCTTTATTCTTTATTTCCTGATTTGTTATCCATTATCGCTTTTAGCAGCGCATTTAGAAAAAGTGTGGGAGAACGCATGACTTTGTTATCAATACAGCATTTACATAAGTTTTATAAACAAAGTCATATTTTGCATGGCATTGATTTAGACGTACAACAAGGCGAAGTGGTGGTGATTTTGGGACCATCGGGCTGTGGAAAAAGTACCTTGTTGCGCTGTATCAACGGATTGGAACCCATTCAAGAAGGTGAAATTCACCTGAAAGATGTGGGTGTATTGGGGCAGGACTTGCCGTGGGATAACGTACGCCAACAGGTCGGGATGGTGTTCCAGAACTATGAATTATTCAAGCATATGAATGTGATCGACAATATTCTGCTGGGTCCGCTAAAAGCACAAAAACGCCAACGTGCAGAAGTAGAACAACTGGCAGATCAATTGTTGCAGCGGGTAGGTTTACTGGATCGTAAATATGATTACCCCTCCAATTTATCGGGTGGTCAGAAGCAGCGGATTGCCATCGTCCGAGCTTTGGTGATGAAACCGAAAGTGATTTTACTGGATGAAATTACAGCAGCTTTAGATCCTGAAATGGTGCGGGAAGTCCTAGATGTGGTGCTGAAACTGGCACAGGAAGGCATGACCATGTTGATTGTGACTCATGAAATGGGTTTTGCGCGTAAAGTAGCGGATCGCATTATTTTCATGGATCAGGGCAAGATCATTGAGCAAAGCTCGCCAGAAGCATTTTTTCAGCATCCGCAGACGGAACGTGCGAGAACCTTTTTAAATATTTTGAATTATTAAAATGAGGACTTTATGAGATTGAATTTAGCAATTGGGCAATATACCCATTCTTCAAAAACAAAAATGTTTGGTCTGGGCATCACTTGCGTATTGATGACAGCTGTGTTGACGGGCTGTAATCAACCCGCTTCCTCAGAGCCCAAAGCTACGGCACAAGATACTTCACTGGAACAGGTTCGGAAAAATGGTGTCTTGCGAGTTGGTGCATTTGTCGACAATCCACCTTTTGGATATGTCGATAGTGCAGGAAAAAATCAAGGCTTTGATGTCGCCTTAGCAACCCCAATATCTTTTTAGATGTTGATAGCACCAAGCAATAACAGATTTTTAAAACACTAAAAAAGGTGAACGTATGCAAACAATAACATTGTCAAATATTCAAAAATTACTGCTGGCTTCTATATTCAGTTTAGGACTGACGGCGTGTAATAAAAATCCACAGTCAGCAGAGAAATCGGCGGAGTCCTCAACGCAAGTCTCCAGTATCGAGCAGATCAAGAAAAATGGGGTGGTACGTATTGGTGTGTTTAGTGATAAGCCGCCGTTTGGTTATCTGGATGCGCAAGGTAAAAATCAGGGCTTTGATGTGGAAATTGCCAAACATGTGGCCAAAGATTTATTGGGTGATGAAAATAAAGTCCAGTTTGTACTGACAGAAGCGGCCAATCGAGTGGAATATCTGAAAGCCAATAAAGTCGATATTATTTTTGCTAATTTCACAGTGACGCCTGAACGTGAACAAGTGGTGGATTTTGCGAAACCCTATTTAAAAGTCGCCTTAGGTGTGGTGTCTCCAAAAAATAAACCAATTACTGATATTGCCCAATTAAAGGACCAAACCTTATTGGTGAATAAGGGTACGACAGCGGATTCATTCTTTAGCAAGCAACATCCAGAAATTAAGTTGCAAAAATATGAGCAAAATACTGAAACGTTTGATGCCTTAAAAGATGGTCGTGGTGCAGCGTTGGCGCATGACAATCTTTTAGTCTTAGCTTGGGCAAAAGAAAATCCAAATTATACCGTGGGTATCACCAATCTAGGGGAGCAGGATTTGATTGCACCAGCGGTACAGAAGGGCAATAAAGAGTTATTGGATTGGTTAAATCAAGATCTAGAGAAATTAGCCAAACAAGGCGTGATCCATCAAGCTTATGAAAAGACTTTAAAACCTGTCTATGGCGATGGTATTCCTGCCAAAGATTTAATTATTGAATAATCATTTTCAATGAATCTGAAAGCCAAGCGAGGTTGAGTTTCGCTTGGTTTTTTTATGACTACAAATTGATGTGTATTACAAAGTATAGACAGTGCTCAGAAAATCCGCACCTTAGAATGAATAAAACATAGGGAACACATCAAATGCAAAGAACAGAAATAGATTTTATCGTGAAAGATAGCATAACTGCATTGGCATTTTATGAGCAGGTTTTTGAGGTTGAAAGAATTGAAGTTGGTGATTTTGTCGTTGGACAAAATAGTATGATTATGAGTATTCATGGGGTTCATTTTCATTTGCTGGATGAAAACCCAGATTTCCAATTGCTGGCACCTACCCAAGAAAGCTATATCCCGATTTGGTTTAATATTACCGTCACTGATATCGAGAAAACATTGCAGCAAGCAGTTGATGCGGGTGCCGCGGTGATTCAGGCGGTACAAGATATGCCTAAAATGGGCATCAAAAATGCGATGTTTAAAGATCCTTTTGGCTATATGTGGTTATTACATCAGATACTTGAAGTGGTAGATTATGAAACTCGGGCTCAATTATTGGAGCAACAAGGTTTTCAGCGTAAATCTAGTTAATAAATCAGTCGATAAAAATGCGATGTCATACAGCAAGTCTGCATATTGGTTGATGCTTGCTGTACTTCGCTTAATTTTATTCTAAAAGGACTTGGTCAGGCTAAACACGGCGGCGGTTTTAACACCTTTTTTATTGCTATCGAGATAACCTGTGTGATCTAGGTCGGTTCCAATCGCAGCCAGTTCCGCACTTAAGTTCATCGGTTTATAGTTATAATTTGCGCCAATTTTCCAATCGAAGAAATGATCTTTTGCTTCTCCACCATAAATGGCTTGGTTGGCTTTGGAATAGCCTAAGCTTGCAACTGCACCAAAGCTGGTTTCGGCAATGGGAGTGGTATATAAAAGATTAAAATACCAATTTTCGACATTTTCACCGACGCTTTGGCGAGTGGCTTTGCCTCCATATTGCGGGGTATAGCTCACACTTGGGCTAAAGCTATCATTATCTTTCAAAGCATTATTGATGATTAGTTTGAGATAATACTCATTATAATTTAAATCACTTTTACCGACATAATGATAACGCAGCATACCGAGATCAAGAGTAGGTTGGAATTTCCCTAAGCTGATTGGAGTGGTATAGCCAATAAAAGGATCGAGTTCTAAGTGTGCTTCATTACCAAAATCGACATTTGAAGCAAAAGCCGCGGCATAGAATCCAGAGGAATGGCTTAAAAGAAAATTACCTTGCAAGGCTGCATCATTTTGGGTTTGAGTTTGACCACGCCAGCGATATTCACTGGCTAAAGCGACATTCCCACTCAGCACGAAATTCGATGTTGCGGGCTGATCTGATGCTAACGCATCGTTTGAAGCTAAAACAGTTGTTAAAACCAGCACACAATGAAAACCTTTCATAACATCCTCAGCATATGAGTTAAATTTGATGTGATGTATATTAGGTTTTAATTGATTGATAAATAATAAAATGATCGTAAATTCTGCGTAAAGAAAGCATAAATTTTTAACGTATATTTTATAGGCTATAGATTCACTTTTAATACTTCTGTTGTATCCGCGTCTAAGATATGTCCTTTACTTGAGCTGAGTGTCATTAAAGGCACAGGTTTTTGGGTGGATTTTTCAATCAGGACAGAATGCGCTTCATTTTTCCCAAATAGATATTGTTCACCCCATTGACGTAATGCAACCACGATCGGGAACAGTTGTTTTCCTTTATCCGTCAAAATATATTCTTGATAGGCTGTGCCATCAGACGCGGCTCGCATTTCTAGAATTTCAGCATCAATTAATTTATGCAGTCTGTTGGACAAAATATTACGCGCAACACTCAGACTACGTTGTAGGTCACCAAAGCGATGTATCCCATCCATCACATCTCGAATAATCAGCAATGACCAACGATCTCCAATCACATCAACACAACGTGCAACAGGGCAAGGTTCATCTACGGAAGTTTTATCGAGTGACATCGCATTCTCGGAACAGTTGAATCAGACTAGTTGCATTTTAAAACTAGATCGCTTATGGTTCAAGTAGTTTTAATTTGAAACTGGTTTGGTGCTGCGATGAATAGTCCCTGTACATCGGCTTTATCACAAAATGAAAAGCATTGTTTAATCCAGTCCAAAAAATTGCCGACCCGTTTGGTGTGGCTATTTGCCATTGCAAGTGGTCTGAGTGTTGCCAATGTTTATTATGCGCAACCATTGCTTGATGCAATTGCAACGGATTTGGCAATCAGTTATGCCGCTGTTGGCAGTGTCATTCTCGTGACTCAACTGGGTTGTGCGATCGCTTTATTGTTGTTAGTTCCATTGGGAGATCGAGTCGATCGTAGACGATTAATGCTATTACAGCTATTCGGATTGGTGCTTGCATTGACTGCTGTAAGTATCACTAAAACGGCTGTAGGCATATTTGCAAGTATGTTTGCTGTTGGCATGTTAGGGACTGCCATGACGCAGGGACTGATTGCCTATGCTGCAAGTGTTGCCGAATCCAATGAGCGTGGATATGTCGTAGGTACAGCACAAAGTGGCGTGTTTATCGGATTGTTATTAGCACGTGTTTTTGCTGGAGGTGTGAGCGATTTAGCTGGATGGAGGAGCGTATATTTTTGTGCAGCCACACTGATGTTGATGATTGCATTCCCGCTTTGGAAATCCTTGCCAGTACGATCCAATACACAGAATATGTTGGCTTATCCTCGTTTGATTTTGTCGATGTTAAGTTTGCTTTATCACAATAAACTATTACAAATACGAGGCATATTGGCATTGCTGATGTTTGCAGTGTTTAATATTTTTTGGAGTGCACTGGCTTTATTGTTGAGTTCCCCTCCTTATCAGTATTCCCATACCGCTATTGGTGCATTTGGTTTGGTTGGGGCACTGGGGGCATTAATGGCTACAAAAGCTGGACAATGGGCAGATCAAGGCTTTGCACAAAGAACCAGTGCATTTGCCTTGCTCATCATCTTATTGTCTTGGTTGGCATTCGCTCAAATGGAATATTCAATTGTGGCATTAATCATCGGTATTTTATTACTGGATCTGGGCGGGCAAGCTTTACATGTCACCAATCAAAGTATGATCTTGCAAACTGGACAGGACAATCAAAGCCGCTTAATTGGACTGTATATGTTGTTCTATGCCGCAGGCAGTGGATTAGGAGCAATCACTACAACCATCACCTATGCAAAAGCGGGATGGTATGGCGTTTGTCTACTGGGTGCCTGCGGAAGTCTAATGCCATTATTATTTTGGTACTTAACGCGGCATGCTAAATAGTCATTAGACACTATGTAGAAACATCAGGTGAATTGAGAGATATTAAAATCAGCATCAACATTATCGTAAATCACTCAATCCCGACCACAGTCGTAATATACGCTGTTACCATGAGAATCACAAAGCCTAGAGACATTTCAAACAAAATGGCATAACCCAATTGTTTGGCAAATTGGGGTTGTTGCAAACGTGGGGTGAAATACCATTTATTAAATGCAGCTAATAATAAAATGCTAAAAACAAATAACAGTTTAATGATAAAACCTTGTCCATAAGGCGTTGTGAGGAGGGTATCAGCATCCTTAAACAACAGCAGGGCAATGCTGGCGCCACATGCAATTAAAATCACCACAATAAATGCCGCAATCCGCCCAAATAAATGCATAGCCTGTTTTAATGGCAGTCCACTGATGCTGTGGCTGATTTTCCATAAAGGATACAGTGATCCCATCCAGACAGCCATTAAAAGTACATGGATGGTCAATAGCAGCTGGGCAAAAATGGATAAATTGGTCACATGACCCAGTTGAGAAAAACTATATACAATAAGCACTAAGGGTATAGCGAAGAAGATTCTCTCAAAGCTTCTGATACGGGTACTTTTTTGATGAAGTCTAACTAAAAGCAGTACAAGGATTAGTGCAAAGCTGACAATACGAATCAGATGAATATGCCCCGTGGAGGTATTCAGCACAATATTGATATAGGTCAAATCAAACATGCCGAAGAGGCCGCTGTTTGCAAAGCTACCGATCAAAAGCAAGAAAGCTAACGCGCTAGAGATCAATCCTAACACTGCACCCAATGTCATATATTGGACAATGGTACTTTTTATTGCACTATAACGGCCTAATAGGAAGTAGCAGAATGAACCGCCAATGACCATAATCATGCCGAGATAAAGGCTTATTTTGTTAAACCAAGCGGCAAATATCCAATATTCAGACATTATTTTTATTCCTTGGGATGAACAACTTACTCATTGATCGAGTTGGTAAATTGTTCATATCTCGTTATTAGCGATGTCTTATTTAAAGCTGAAACTATATTCACCATTCATGTTATGGCCGTCTTTGCCCATGGTGCTCCAAAGCACGGTATATTTGCCTTTTTTCAGTGTAGGGATGGCAATATCAAAGGTTTTTTTCAAGTCATGGCTGACTTTATAATTCAGCGGCAATTCTCGGCGTTGTTCATCTAACACTTGGATCTTCATTAACATCACCTCATCACCAAAATTAAGGCTTAGGTTTTTAGGTTGGGTTGAAACAACGGTATTTGCAGCAGGGCTAGCACTGATCAAGCTGACATGAGCAAAGGCCGTGGATGTGGCGATGGTTAGGGTTGTACCGATGATCAGGTTGCGCAACATGGTTTTACTGTTTTGTACAAGACTCATTTCTTATCCTCTTTAAAGCATGATGTATGGGAAATGGCACAATCAGCGCCATTTGCTTTCATGTTTGATTATCCAAGCAGCATCAGTACTTCTACGCGACAGGAAAATTACCTTTTTGTCATTTTGATGGTTGCATGCTTGGCTTAAGGCTACGAATCACAATCGGCAGCACAAGCAGATAAATCACGGCCACGCTTAACCAGATTGCACCTGGCCATTTAGCTTGCAATTGAAAATACAGTGTAGAGAACAATAGGGGGGCAAACATTGAGGCCAAACTGATTGTCGATGCAATAATGCCTTGAAACTGTCCTTGTTGTTCAAGTGAGACTTTTTGTGAAGCTAGGGCTTGTAAAGAGGGGGTACCAATACTGCCTAGGGCGAAAATTGGCATGATGGCAAAAATCATCCAGCCTTGCTGAGCAAAGGCCATCACTACTAATGCGATACAGCTACAGCTCATCCCGATGAAGATTGTATTTCGATTACCGAAGTATCTTGAGGCATGCTGAGGAATAAAAGCCTGAACCAGCATTTGGCATAAACCAAACATGCCTAAACACAACAGCCATGTGTGTGGTCGGGGCAATGACCTATGTGGTGGTTGAACCGTTGGATCCAGCACAAAATACCAAGTTTGATCATGCGCACAAAGACTATTTTTCCAAACAGATTGCTGACTTTTGTGTGGATGCAGTACAGAAAAAGTAGGGCAGACAAAACGGTTTAACATCACAACAATAGGCAGTTTGAAGAGTAGTTGCAGTTACAACAATTAGATCAGGTAAGAACAGAATTAAAAAAGAATCAAGGAGAATGATTCAATGCAACACGTACGGTTAAGCTATGCCTCTGGAACCAGCTCGCAGCCCCTGTTGGGGATGACGATTGGAGATAAATTTGATCAAGCCTGCCAGCAATATGCTGAGCAAGAGGCGATTGTCAGTTCACATCAGAACCGACGCTTAAGCTACAAAGAACTACAGCATGAAGTGAATGCATTTGCCTGTAGTCTGCTCAAGCTGGGTTTGAAAAAAGGAGATCGCTTGGCGATCTGGTCGCCGAATTGTGTGGAATGGACCGTGACCCAATTTGCCGCATTTAAAGCAGGCATTATTTTGGTGAATCTGAATACTGCTTATAAAAATCATGAACTGGAATATGTACTCAATAAAGTCTCCTGCAAAGGCTTGATTATTGCCTCACAATTCAAGACCACAGATTATCAAGAATTGCTGAGTAAGATAGCCCCAGAATTGGCATCCAGTCCTGATAAGATATTGAACGCAGCTCGGTTACCGCATTTAAAATATGTGATTAAAATTGACGAGCAGCAGTATACCGGTATCCATCGTTTTAGTGATTTGCTCGAAACCCCAAATCAATCTCAGCTCGATGAGTTACAGCGCTTAGCCAAGCAATTGCAGTTTGATGAAACCATTAATATCCAATTTACCTCAGGAACCACAGGCAATCCGAAAGGAACCATGTTGACGCATCATAACATCCTGAATAATGGTTATTTTGTTGGTGAAGGGATTGGCTTGACGCCCCAAGATCGAGTTTGTATCTCAGTGCCTTTATTCCATTGTTTTGGCATGGTGATGGGCAATCTAGCTTGTATTACTCATGGTGCAACTATGGTTTATCCTGCGTCAGTGTTTAATCCATTGGAAAGCTTAAAAACCATTGAGCAGGAAAAATGTACTGCAGCCTATGGTGTGCCGACCATGTTTATTGCCATTTTGGAACATGAGCAATTTGCCGAATTTGATCTGAGCAGTTTAAGAACGGGCATTATGGCAGGCAGCCCATGTCCGAGAGAAATCATGCAGCGTGTGATTGACCGCATGCATATGTCCGAAATCACCATCTGTTATGGCATGACCGAAACCTCTCCAGTCAGTGTGCAGAGTTATATTGATGATTCAATTGATAAACGCGTTAGTACGGTTGGTCATGTTCATCCACATTTGGAAGTCAAAATTGTCGATTTAGAAGGCGAAATTGTGCCGCAAGGCACACTCGGTGAACTTTGCGTACGTGGTTAAGCGAAGATCGTTCCGTGGTGATGGATCGGGCCAAGCAATACTTTGCGGCAGTTGAAGAAATCCAGCAATGTTATTTCGTCAATGGCGGTGTGTCTTTTATCATGATTATGCTTTCCAATAACCTATCTCATTTTGAGGCCTTAGTCAGAAAGCATTTTGCCGATAATCAAGATGTAAAAACCTATCGGACTTTAATCGTTTTAGATCGGGTCAAAGTCAGTTTAGATTTGTGTTTCTAGGCTGAGTTGATGATTGGGAAACCAGCGGAACAGACTCCGTTAACTGCCTATGCTTTGGCGGTACTGGCAGAGCAGGCAGGCTTACCTGCTGATCTATTTATTTTGATCAGTGGTGACGCGGTGGCTGTCGGGCAAACTTTATGTGCAAGTGATACGGTACGTAAACTCAGCTTTACCGAAAGGTTTACTCAGTGTATTGGTCGGACGAGGTTCGGTGATTGGTGATGCAATCGTAAAGCATCCTTTGGTGCGTAAGATTTCATTTACGGGTGGAACCACTACGGGTCGTCATTTGGCACATTTAGCAGCCGATAAATTGATCACGACCTCTTTGGAGCTTGGTGGAAAATCACCAACGATTGTATTGCCAGATGCAGATATTGAACTGGCAGCCAAAGGTGTGGCTTACGGTATTTTCAGTTCGGCTGGACAAGCCTGTATTGCAGGTTCGCGTCTGTTTGTACACAGCAGTATCTATGATCAATTCCTCAGTCGTCTGGTTGAAATTACCAAAGGCTTGCGTGTTGGACACCCTGAAACAGCAGGCATACATCTCGGGTCTTTGATTAACCCGAAGCATTTGGCTTCTGTCGATGACTATGTACAGCTCGCGAAACAAGAAGGTGGGCAAGTCCTTGCGGGTGGTCATGCCTTGACCGAAGGTGAGTTTGCTAAAGGTAGCTATTACTTACCCACCATTATCACTGGCTTAAGCAATTCAGCACAAACCTGTCAGGAAGAGATTTTTGGCCCTGTACTGGTGGTGATGAAATATGACGATGAACAAGATTTGCTTGCACAAGCCAATGACAGTTGTTTTGGACTTGCTGCAGGCATCTGGACGGAAAACTATCGTAAGGCATGGCAAATTGCGCGTGCTTTAGAAGTGGGTACGGTCTGGATCAATACCTATAAGAAATTCTCGATTTCTGCGCCATTTGGCGGCTTTAAAGAAAGTGGCATTGGGCGTGAAAAAGGTCGTTTAGGCATTTTGTCTTATATGCAACAAAAAAGTATCTATATGGGATTAAGCGAGCAGCCAAATCCTTGGGCGAATTAATACATTCATGGAATGAACCGTTTTTGAGGAATATACAAATGACAGAACGTGTAAATGTCGGCGAAGCCATCGCCCGTGTTTTAGAAGCACACCAAGTAGACAGTATTTATGGCGTGATCTCGATCCATAACTTACCGATTGCTGATGCAGTGGGTCGCCGTGAAAAAATCCGTTTTGTGGCGGCACGCGGTGAAGCAGGTGCGGTGACGATGGCCGATGGTCACTCGCGTTTTAAAGGACTCGGTGTGGCGCTCACCAGTACGGGCGCGGGTGCAGGTAATGCAGTCGGTTCACTGATTGAAGCGATGAATGCAGGCAGTCCTGTTTTACACTTAACTGGGCAAGTCGAACGTGAATATTTGGATCGTGACGCCAGTTTTATTCATGAAACCAAAGATCAGCTGACTTTCTTACGTGCATCAAGCAAAGCTGCTTTCCGTATTACTAGTCCTGACAATGCGGTGGGTGTGATTCGTGAAGCGATTCGTGTAGCTACGACGGTACCGATGGGGCCAGTGAGTGTTGAGTTACCGATTGATGTACAAGCAGCAGAAATCGATTTGCCGCTGAACTTGGGCCCAGTAAAAGCCCTTGAATTACCACAGGCTGAACAGGTCGAAGTCGATTTAATCGTTGAAGAACTGAAAAAAGCCAAACGTCCAGTGTTTTGGATCGGTGGCGGTACGTTGAATAGCGTTGCGGAAGTCAAAGCCATCGCTGATCTTGGTATTCCTGTGGTGTCATCAACACATGCGCGCGGTGTATTGGCGGATGATCATCCGCGTAGCCTAGGTGCATTCCATAACTCGGCTGGTGTTGAGCAATTGCTTAAAGACGCTGATCTATTGGTAGTGGTGGGTTCTCGTTTACGTAGTAATGAAACCAAAACCTATTCAGTGCAATTCCCTGACAATATTATCCAGATTGATGCCAATCCTGTGGCACAACAGCGTAATTACAAAGTGCGTAACTTCATCTGTGGTGACGCTAAAGATGTATTGCAACGTGTATTGACTAGCTTGCAAGGTATTTCAAAAGTCGATGCGGATTATGATGCCGCGATGGTGAAGGCAAAACAGGCGGCAATCGATGCGCTACGTACGCAGTTAGATCAGTACGCTTTAATCTGTGATCACTTACGTGCTGCTTTACCACAAGACGGTATTTTCGTACGCGACATTACCATGTCAGGCAGCACTTGGGGCAGCCGTTTATTCCCAGTACAAGCACCAAACCAGAATATTCACTCTTTAGCAGGTGCAATTGGTTTGGGGCTGGCGACTGCGATTGGTGCTTCCATTGCCAACCCTGATAAAAAAGTCATTGGCTTGGTCGGTGATGGTGGTTTGATGTTAGGCATCGGCGAAATCGCAACCATGGCGCAAGAAAATACCAATATGGTGTTGATGATCATGAATGATGGTGGTTATGGCGTGATGCGTGGTATCCAAAAGAATTACTTCGGTGGTCGCCAGTATTTCAATGAATTGCATACCCCAGACTATAAAGTTTTAGGCGAAGCAATGGGTGTGAAGAGCTGGAAAGTGGGCAGTGCTGATGAATTCAAGACCGTGATTCAGGAAGCTGTTGCATTCCAAGGGCCAAGCGTGATTGAGCTGGATATGCATTCAATTGGGCCATTGAACTTCGCGGGTCCACCACAGAAAAAATTGTACTAATCTCACTGAGCTTTGGCAGTCCGTGCTGATGTGAAGACCGTTTTATGGGCAAATTTTTTTGCTCATAAAACGATAAAAACTATGTTTCATAGGTAAAACAAAAAAGCTAGCCAACAGGATCGTTGGAACAAAAACCAAGGAATCAAGAGATGAAAAAGACCTCTATAGCCATGCTATTTGCTGCATTTTATTTGGGTACCACATCCCATGTTTTTGCACAAAGCTCAGCCCTAGAATGGAAAAGTGAAGATGGAACGGATTCGGTAAAATTGGGTGGCGTGGTGCGACTCAACCAACGTTATGAAAATTGGGAAGGACCCAATGGCGGTTTTGGAAAACTGTATTTTGATATTTTTCGGGTGGATTTAAAAGGCAAATTTGACGACGCTTATTTTAATGCCAGTTATCTGTTTCAGGATCAAGAGAAACGCTCGATTGAGAAAGCTTATGTCGGCTATAACCTTGATCAAAATAATAGTATCGAAGCAGGTTTTGTCTATAAACCTTTTGCAATTTATCCTTATCCACAGAATGGCTGGACCTATCATATTCCATTTTTCTTGGGCTACGGCAACAACATTGCACCGGGTTTGAACTGGAATTTTAATAACAAGGATTGGGATATCAAACTGGGCTATTATCCGCAAATGCTGGAGACCAGTCTGCGTTACTCACCTGAAAGTGCCACCTATGATGATTTGGCCGATAATGCGTTTCCAACCCAAAAAGCCTATCAAAATGAAAAGCGCCATCAATTTAACACGCGCATCGTCCGTAAATTAGAAACTGATTTTGGTAAGCAAGAATTTGGTGTGTCGGGCGCTATTGCACAATTGCACAATAAAAGCACTGATAAAAATGGTCAATATTATGCGGTCGGCCTACACACAGATAATAATTACAAACGCTTTAATTTACAAAGTTCTGTAATTCATTATCAATATGATGCCAAAAACCCTGAGGGTGTCAGTAATGATGTAACCTTGATGGGTAATAATGGCTTTACCCCTGCTTATTTCATTGCGTCAGAAGCCACAGTTGCCAGTTTAAACCTCGCTTATACCTTGCCTGTGCAGGACATGGGCAAACTCAAAGCCATCCGTTTCTATAATGACTATAGTTATATGGACAAGAAACGCGATAATTGGTCAGCTTCACAAATGAATACCACAGGGATGATGTTTATTGCTTCTCCGTTTATGGTGTGGGCTGATTATACCTGGGGTAAAAACTCCAATATTATTGGTGGGGCTTCCAATGCCACAGGTTATACCTCAACGGTTTCGCCGTATAGCGACCAGTGGTTATACCGCATCAATTTAAATATTGGATTTAGTTTCTAAATTTCCAATTGGTACTTTTTTAGAAGGAGTGAGTCATGCCCATGATTCACTCTTTTTGCTTTTGAGAAGTTTTTAGCTGAGATGGCTTTTTCGATATTCAGATGGAGTCAGGTGTTCCCATTGTTTAAAGGCACGGCTAAAAGCACTCTGTTCGGCATAACCGAGTAGCAGTGCAATTTCAGTGAGAGACAGTTCTGATTTGACCAAATAGCTTTTTGCCAGTTCTACACGAATGCTTTTAACCAGATCGCTATATTGCAAATTATAGCTAGTCAGCTTGCGATAAAAGCTTCTTAGCGATAGATTCATCTGTTTGGCAATATTCTCAGCAGAGGGTTCACCAATCTTCAGCATACTAACGATGAGTAGCTGTAAATCTTTTAAGAAAGTATCAGGATTGGGAATGCTCTTGAGTAGTGCTTCTGCCTGCTGATCTAACAGTTTTTTAAGATACGGATCACGACTTGGAATGGGCAGATGCAGGATTTCAAGTGGTAGCCATAATCTTAATACATCTGAATCGAAACTGACGGGGCAGCCATACACTGCTGCATAGGGTGCGATATCAATAGGTGCAGAAGCAGAAAATTCGATTTCTAAAGGGCAAATCTCAGGTCGCTGCAAGATCTTACGGATAGTATTCAATACGCCTGAAAGCAGCACTTCATTCGAAAGTTGAGAGTTTTTATGTACCACAGGCGTCCAGCACATACAAAAACGATCTTCTTTTTGCACAATCGAAAATGAAGCCGAGTTTTGCAACAGTGGTTGGAAATTCTTAAAACAATTCAGAAAGCTGATCAGGTTCGGACTGGATAATGCTAAGTAACCTAATATATGGATATGATGCGGTTCTGAGAGTTCACCAATATAATGTCCTAACACAGGCGTTGGATGTTGCTGATAGATATGTTCAAGCAGACTCCACCATTTGTGCAATGGCATTCGGGCCTGATGTGCATACTGTTTACTGAGCTCATCTAACTGCAAATTTGAAATATTGTTTTGTTGTAAATACTTTGCAATGAGCTCTAACAGAACCGATGGAATACTTGGAATTTCAGTCATAGTTACACTGCTCGTTTTGAAGTCACATCCTTTAACTCTATCCCGATCAATCAGCCAATCATCCTCACTGATTGCGGTATTTATCTTAACGGATTCAAATCCAAGCCTATTTATCATCAAAGGACAGAATAGCAGTATTTAGTACCCAAACTGTCGAATGAATCATCAATTTGATTTGATTTATTTTGATGCTTTATGCATTTGACTTTGATTATTTTAATCTGGCATTGACGGTCAAGTCTTTATTGCACAATCAAACTATTTTCCACAGATAGCGCTGTTCATAAATTTGTCGATTTATGAATGGGTTGAACTGACAGGATTTTTATATTTGGGAGTGGAAAATGTCAGATTTAAAGCAGGATGTGGTCGTAAATAATCATCGATTTGATGTGGTGATAATCGGAGCTGGTTTTTCTGGAATTGCCGCTGGAATTAAGCTGAAACAGCAAAATATCAATAACTTTATTATTCTGGAAAAATCAAATGAAGTAGGTGGGGTCTGGCGGGAAAATACCTATCCGGGCTGTGAGTGTGATGTGCCATCTTCAATTTATTCCTATTCATTCGCACCGAATCCGAACTGGAGTCATATTTTCGCGAAACAAAAAGAGATCCAGCAATATATTCAGGACGTCACCAGCCGCTTTAAGATGGATCAGCATATTCTGTTTAATACCGAATTGCAGCAAGCCTCGTGGTCGAGTGATCAGCAGTGTTGGCAAATTATGACCAATCAAGGCATCTATCAGGCACGCTTTGTATTTTTTGCGGTGGGTCCGTTGAGTGAACCGACAATGCCGACGGTGAAAGGTTTAAATCGTTTTAAAGGGGAAGTTTTCCATTCTGCGCAATGGAATCATGCAGTGGATTTAAGCAATAAACGCGTCGCCGTGATTGGAACGGGGGCGTCGGCGATACAGATTATTCCTGCGATTCAACCGATTGTGAAGCAGCTTTATGTGTTTCAACGCACTGCACCGTGGGTGATTCCAAAGCCCAATATGGTTATTAACAACAGCTCCAAAAATCTACAGCAAAAAGTACCATTTACTCTAAATTCCATCCGTAAATTGACCAGTGTGTCCATGGATGTATTTAGTTCCAGTGTTAATCAACCAAAAACCTTGGAGGCTTTAGGGAAGGGCTTGATTCACTGGATGCATTACCAGATTCAAGATCCAGCATTACGAGAGAAAGTCAGACCCAAATTTACGCTGGGCTGCAAACGGATTTTATTTTCAAATACTTATTATCCTGCATTGGCAGCCAAAAATGTGGAACTGATTGATCAGGGCGTGAAGGAAGTTACTGCAAAAGGTATCCTTGTCGATGGTCAAGAAATTCCTTTGGACATTATTGTTTGGAGTACAGGTTTTGAGGTGGCCAAACCACCCATTGCCAAACGGATTATGACCAAAACGGGTGTGTTGCTGGATGATGTTTGGCAAATCAATACAGTACAGGCCTATAAAGGCTGTGTGGTGAAAGACCTGCCCAATGCCTTTATGTTGCTCGGCCCCAATAGTATTAGCTATAACTCCTTAATCAGCGCCGTTGAAAACCAGATTGATTATGCAGTGAAAGCGATACGTTTTGTATTGGACCATCATTTAAGCAGCTTCGAAATTTCTACTTTTGCCGATACTCAATATAATCAAAAGTTGCAAAACAAGTTGAATGCCTCGGTGTTTAAGCAAGGCGGATGTGCAAGTTATTATTTGGATGCGCAGCAAGTGAATGTGGCGAATTATCCATGGACCATGCAATATATGAAAAACGATATGGCGGAATTCGATAGCTATAGTTATAGCTTCCACCGTTAAAAGCAAAGGAGCCTTATTTGTATAAGGCTTTTTTATATCTACCTTTAGTGAAACACAAAAAAAGGCACATCATGTGCCTAAAAGAGGAAAGGATGATTGAGTGGCTTAGCAAACCCGAAGTTGGGTTAAGGCTTTAACCGCGGGGGAGTTATCGATGACCTGCAATGCTTTAAAGGTATCGCCTTCATAAAATGGATGATAGCCTGGTTTCAGCCAATGTCTTAAGCTAAAGATCATCGAGAAAAAGCTCGGCACCTGTTTGCTGCGGGCATTTTCGATTGCGGTTTGAGCTAAAGAACGGAGCAGGCCATAGTTCTGATAACGTTTGGCTTGAGCATCTTGTTGGGCCAGTTTCTTAAAGCATTGATAGATGGCAAAGGTAAATCCTGGCGCAACCGCCAGCATAATCATTTGGCGTTGTAAGTAGGCAAAGGTTTTATTTTCCTCGCCGCATAAATGCATATACAGATCAAAAGCCACACTTCGATGCTCAACTTCTTCTGCCAAATGCCATGTCATTAAATCAGACATCATTTCATCAGCAGTTTTATTTTGCCATGGTTGGTCATCGAGGCACCAGGTGCCTAACATGGTGGTAAAATGTTCAACCGCTGCGGCGATACCCACGCGGATGGTTAACCAACGATAAGCCAGATTTTGTGGTAATGCCAAGCCTAAAGGGGCTGCATTCAGTTGCTTTGATATGGTATCTAAGCTAGCAATAAAGTCATCAATCTCATAGCCATAATGTCTTAAATAGTCTTGTGCGACTTTGTGGGCAGAGGCATGATGGGCTTCTTGGTGGACAAATCCTTTTACATCGGCGCGCAGCTTTTCGTCCGTGACATAAGGCAGTGCTTCATTAAAAGAGCGACACATCCAGAGTTCACCCACAGGTAAAATCAAATGCACGGCATTGATTAAATGGGTTGCAAAGGGGTTGTCATAAATCCAGTGTTCAGGCGTATGGCTAAAATCAAATTGCACACGGCGTTGCTCAAGATAATGATTTTCCAGTCGTTGTTTAGGATGCATTTGCTTCTCCTCCATTCACGGCATTGATAAAAGACTGGCTCAGTTGCTCGGCATTCTGGACAGGAATCCAATGTGTGGCATCTAGATAAATCTCTTGATATGAGCCAGTAAAAAACTGTTTGTTGAGCTGGGCACTTTTCTTGCCAATCGCAATATCCTGATTTCCCCAGATAAACAGGGTGGGTACTTTTACTTTTTTAAAGGTCGAGCGAATTGGAGCCAATGGCATACTGCGATACCAGTTAATGGCGGTGCCGATACGATTTTCTTGAATGAAATGTTGTTGAAAGTCCTTGATTTGTTCAGCATTCATGCCTGAGTTTTTTAGCAATATATGACTGAGTGATTTGGCTCTTTTAAAGAGCAATTCAGGAATCAAGGGCAGCTGGAAAAAACCAATATAGTACGAGGTGAAAATTTGCGTACTGCTGAGCATGGATTTCAGGAATGCACCTGTATGTGGAACCGAGACCAAAGTGAGATGCTTGACTAGATTGGGGTATTGCTGGGCCAATTCACAGGCCACAATGGAGCCCCAATCATGACCAATCACATACACAGGTTGTCCAAGCAGATCAATCAAGCTTTTTACATCTGCAACTAACTCTGTAATTGCATACTGAAAACGACCTTGGGGAGAAGCTGCTAAGCTGTAGCCACGTTGTTCAATGGCAAAGGTTCGAAAGTTCTGCTGATTGAGAATCGCGCTGGTGGCTTGCCAACTGTGTGCGGTTTCAGGAAAACCATGCAAAAGAATAACCGGCTTTCCATCGATTGGACCCGAATCAATCACATTAAAAATCAGATTATTACGACAATATTGGCTGTATCGTTTTTCTGTCTGTTTTACCATGCTGAGCTACTTATCAAAGAGGTTGATTTCAATTGATAGTAATCAGCGTTATGGGTACAGTCTTGACAGTAGAGGATGGAATTTAACTTCTTGTGCCATGCCATATATTTTTGGCACATGCAGCATATGACTTGGCACTTAAAGACGCTTAATTCGAGGGTTAAAGCGGATATTGCCGTTCAATCATTCGGCTTTACTTTGTTCAAAACGATGTTGCAGCACCGTGGTCATCTGCTGCAATAGATTGGCGACCAGTCCTTCTTTATCCCAAGCATAGATGGAAACGGTCATGGCTTGTGCCTTACCCAAGAGTAGATATTCCCGTACCCGATGACCTGTGGTGGTGGCGACCGGCAATAGTGATAAACCGAGACCTGTTTCAACCCCGACCAATACACTGGCCAAACTGTTGCTGGTAAAGGCGATATAGCCATGTTGGCGGTTACGTTCAATCGCTTCAAACATCTCATCTCGATAGAGGCCACCTTGTGGGAAAGTCACCAATGGCAGGGGATCAGACCATTCTCCACCATGATCGATACTTTCAAACCAGGCCATTTCCTCGGGGAAGCTGGCATGATGATCTGAACTGGCCGCTGTTTCTTTGACGATCACTATATCAAGTTGACCATTGCGGTAACGTTCCATGAGATCACGACTTAACCCCGCGGTCACATCCAACCGTACCGTACGGTGTTGTTTGCTAAAGGCACTTAAGGCCAAAGCCATATCGCTATTCATAATATCTTCAGGCAAACCAATTCGAATGGGAATCGTGCCTGATGGATCACCCAAAATCATCTGGGCTTCTTGTTGCAGGGCTAAAATTCGCCGTGCATAGCTAATCAAATATTCACCTGAGCTTGTGAGTTGTAAGGGACGACTATTACGATCAATCAAGCTCTTGCCCACAGATTCCTCTAGTCGGGCGAGTTGTTGGCTGACCGTGGATTGAGTCATATGCAAGCGCTCGGCAGCTAAGGTAAAGCTACCAGCTTCAAAGATATTGACAAAGGCGCGGAGCAAGCGTGGATCAAACATAGCGAGTTACTCGGAAGACCAGTGTTGAAAATGGAGCTTTGAATTTTGTATTCATAATCTTAATACATTGGATTAAATAATTTAATTTTTAAATAGTAATAAAGCTGATTATCCTAAGCATAGATCTTATTTTTGATTCACTAACTTGGGCTGATTCATGGAGGGCTTTATGCACAAATCATTTCTGTCGGCTGTATGTGCGCTGGCTTTGACCGCATGTAGCCACGCAACTTCAGGAGATGCTATGCCAGACGACGTCTTACATACTGCGGCTGCACGCAATAATGTTGCACAAATCCAGCAGTTACTCGCTCAACCCATTCAGATTGATGTACGTGATGCATCAGGCTCAACCGCTTTAATGATTGCAACACGTGCCAATAATGTCGATGCTGCACAAGTCCTGATCGATGCTGGAGCCGATGTCAATGCCAAAGATCGTATTCAGGACAGTCCTTATCTTTATGCGGGCGCACGTGGCTATTTAAAAATATTAAAACTGACCTTAAAGCACGGTGCGGATTTGAAAAGTACCAACCGCTATGGCGGCACAGCCTTGATTCCTGCAGCTGAACGAGGTCATGTCGATACTGTACGGACACTGATTGAGGCAGGTGTGGATGTCGATCACATCAATAACTTAGGCTGGACAGCGTTGTTGGAAGCGATCATTTTAGGTAATGGTACTCAACCGTATCAACAGATTGTCGATTTACTCATCGTAGCAGGAGCTAATGTCAATATTGCTGATGGCGATGGAATTACGCCGCTTGAGCATGCCCATGCACGTGGCTATACCGCTATTGAAAAAGCTTTATTGCGTGCAGGCGCAAAAGCAACGTTATTGGAGCATTAAAATGCAGCAGGATCATGATTTTTTGCGTCAGGCGATTGAACTGGCGTATCAAAACTGCGAGCAAGGTGGACGCCCCTTTGGCGCGGTCTTGGTGAAAGATGGCCAAGTGATTGCGTCAGGTGTAAATGAAATACTGAAAAGCAATGATCCAACCGCGCATGCAGAACTGTTGGCAATACGTGCCGCCAGCCAACAATTGGGGACAGCCAACCTAGAGGGCTGTGCTGTATTTGCCAGCGGACAACCTTGCCCGATGTGCATGGCAGCGATGCGTATGGCGGGAATTAACCGTGTAACGTATGCACATTCCAATGATGATGCGGAGGCATATGGCTTATCGACAGCGGCTATTTATGCGGATTTGGCAAAACCCTTTGCTGAGCAGTCTATGATGATCCGCTATGTTCCTATAAGAATGGAAGCCAAGCCTGATTTATATGGCTATTGGAAATCTATCTCATGATTGATATCGGGTTAAGACCATGAGCGCGATCAAGCATCGATCTTTGTTGATTATCACCGTTGCTTTGGTTGGATTGAATCTTCGGCCATTTATGACCAGTGTTGGGCCTGTTGCCAATCAGATTCGTGCCACTACAGGTTTGAGCCTACAAGGCATTGCGCTATTAACCCTGGTACCGATGTTATTGATGGGACTAATCGCCTTTGTTGGCCCAGCTCTGCAAAACCTGTTTGGTGAACGTCGTGCGATTGTTGGCGCATTGCTGATGATCTGCTTGGGCTGTGGTTTACGTTTTTTTACTGTACATGGCTGGGCTTTAATCTTTACCGCTGCCGTGATTGGCTTTGGCGTTGCCATGATTCAAGCAGCTTTCCCGAGTCTGATTAAAAGAGAGTTTCATGAACATCTGAGTCCGATGATGGGGCTTTATTCAGCCACGTTAATGGGTGGTGGAGCGCTTGGGGCATTGCTTGCACCCGTAGTGACAAATAGCAGTGGTGACTGGAAAATCGGGCTGGCTGTTTTTGTATTGCCTGCATTGCTGGCGTTGATCTTTGCAAGGTGTGTTTTAACTCAGACCGCACAGCAGCATAAAAAAATGCCTTCGGTGATGCGGTTGCTCAATCAGCCAAGAACATGGTTGCTGATCTGCTGTTTTGGTTTAATCAATGGCGGTTATAGCTCGATTGTGGCTTGGCTTGCACCTGCTTTTCAAGCACAGGGTTGGACTGCAACAGCCAGTGGCAATCTGATGGCTGTGCTAACCCTGAGTCAAGCAGGGGCAGCATTGCTATTACCGTATTTATCCCGAAAACAGCGAGATCGTCGAATTTGGGTGGGGTTAACTTTAATCTTGCAACTGATTGGCTTTTCAGGCTTGGCTTTTTTTGCAGATGTTTTGCCTTGCCTTTGGGCAATCACCATAGGAGCGGGCTTAGGCGGATGCTTTGCTTTGTTGATGATCGTGGTACTCGACCATTTGCCTGATCCTACACATGCAGGACAGCTTTCAGCCTTGATGCAAGGTGGCGGATTCTTATTGGCTGCCATTGCACCTTGGTGGGTTGCAGTATTGCATGACATGACAGGGACTTATGCTGCAGGATGGATCTGGCATTTATGTATGGTGGTGATTGTTGCAGGATTGATGATTCGACTTAATCCAGCACATTATGAGAAAGTGATCAATTTTTAGATGAGCAAAGCAAATCAGCATATTGCTGTAATTGAGCTTGATCATAAAAAACACATCTTTTGATATGTTTTTTATGAAACATAAGTACAGCATTTTTACTGCATAAAAAAACTTAAATGATTTCAATATCAACATATTGCTGAATTAAATTGTCATCTAGCATATGCACATAATCCAAAAATGCCACATTAAAACTGCCTACCGTTTGTGCATGGTCATAGGCAAGCTTACCCGCAATGGCAAAATGAATATGTGAGGCGAGTGCAGCAATGCTTGGGGTACTGACCGCATGATAGGCTGCGGTTAAGGCACCTAGGGCACAACCTGTTGCTGTAATTTTAGGTTGTAAATAACAGCCCCCATTGACTTGAATCACAGCATCGAGCTGTTTCGAGATAATAAAGTCTGATTCACCTGAAATTGCAATACATTCAGTATGTTGCAAGAGGCTTTTCGCCTGTGCATAAACCTCATGACTATTTAAAGTGCTGTCTACACCTTTAGACTGAGTTTGGCTGCCTGCTAAGGTACTGATCTCAGAGGCATTGCCACGAATGATACTCGGCTGGAACCTTAACAGTTGATCGACTGTTTCACTACGCCACTTTAACACTGCCCCATAACCGACAGGATCAAGTACCCACGGCACTTGATGTTGTTGCGCAGTTTGAGCTGAAATCAACATCGCTTGGGTTTGTTCTGTGGTTGGTGTTCCGACATTGATACTTAAGGCAGCACTGATTTTGGTGAAATCTTCGGCTTCAAAAGGATTATCAATCATGGCAGGTGAGGCACCTGCTGCAAGCAAGATGTTCGCCACATAATTATTGGCAACGCTATTGGTCATACATTGCACTAAAGGTGTTTGTTGCTGTAATACACGCCAAGCATCGATAACTTGATCAATGAGTTGTTGTTTTTGTGACATGAGATATCCAGAATAAAGTCTTTATTAACGAGTGAAATAATGGTCTTGATGCTTACATCGGCGACAAATCAATGACACATAATCTGTCGCATCATAATCCACGATCAAGTCATTTGAGCCGCAATACATACAACGTTTAACCGAGTAAAAACTTAAGCGAGGTTCTATTTTTCGCCAAGACTTCCAGACAGGCTGAATAAATATACTCTCGTCGTAACCCAAAAATTTAAACAGTAGGACTTCACTCATTTTACTAAATGGAATCATGTATGGTCTTGGTAAGGTCGTGGTTTCCCAACGCTCGGTCAAAGCACGTTCACGATATTGTTCCAAAGTCTTTTTGAGCAAACTGGTATTGATAAATTTATCATTTCTGGGTTGCAACGCATTTTGTTTATGTAAATATTCTAAAGCGGTTTGGATTAGGTAAAAAATCTGTCCCACAGCTAAACCTTCCATTAAGCGGTAGCAAAAGGCTTGAAATGGTCGATTACCTGCAATTTGAATGCCCCAAGTCCGACAATAGAACTGCATAAACTGCACAATTTCTTGATAGAGCACGAGATACAATGCATCTTTGACTTCATCGGTGCTTTTAAATGGAATACCTTGACTCAAGTTCTCATAGAACCAGTGGCGTAATTGCTGAGTTACACTAAACAAGCTAGGGTCGGAATAGCCATCTAGTCGGATGTTGAGATAGAAATGCTCAGTTTCTAAGCTCGGATCTTTTGGCTTAAACACGCCTAATTTAATTAATTCTTGAACTAAATGATTCTGAAATAAGTAATTGGGAGTAAATTCGCGATATTTAATATTCTGCCAATGAATCAGTTCATCATGCTGTACATCCTCACGTGCATAGCTATCTAAAAGGCTCAATAAGAATAATTTATGTAAAAAACTAAGTTGATTCAGACTATAAATCACTTCGTCTTTGATTTTATATTTGCGTTGTTCTTGTAAAATTGTTTGTTTGGTCTGTTTTTTCCGTTGCGCCGTACACTGAGCACAGTGACAATTCAGCTTGCTATCACTTCTAAAAACACGGTGCTGGCAATGGCTGCATTCATGAAACTGAAATTCTTGGCTGAATTGTTCGGCTTCGACCCAAAACATAGAGGCGTGGCACAGTGGGCAATGGCTACTTTCATCTAACTGTTTTTGTAGAATCTGTAAATCCATTGATATTAAGCCTATAACCTTTAAATAGAGAATTATACATGCTGAATCCAAGGAGTGATGCAAAGATTATATACAGATAAAAATTAAGACTAAAATGAGACTTAATTGACTGAATTTTATATAAAAGATAATCCTACAACTTTGCTTTTTTTAAATTATGGTAAATTTCTGCGCCAATTAGAATCATAACTCAATATGAATTGAACAAAGTAAAAGCAAAGGGGAAAGCATGAATAATCGGATTTGGATACAAACTGTTATTGGCGTAATGATGTGTTTGGGCAGTATTTTCACATACGCAGACTCAATCGAAGGGTATTGGCGAAGTATTGATGATCGAACCGGAGAACAACTGACCATCATTGAAATAAGAAAAGCCCCTGACAATACCTATCGTGGCAAAATTGTTTATATTTACCCTAATGCACAAGGCGTCGTGGTCACACATTGTGTGAATTGCCCGCCGCCATATACAGAGAAGCCGCGTTTAGGCTTAGAAGTGTTAACAGGGCTGATTGAGGACCCGAAAAAACCAGATAACTTTATCAATGGGCGGATTGTCGAAAGTAAAACCGGTAAAGTTTATAAAGGTAAAGCACGTTTAACGGCTGATGGAAAGCGTTTGCATATGCGTGGTTATGTCGGAATTTCTGCTTTGGGCCGTACTGTGGTGTGGATTCGCAAGGACAGTGCCAATCCCTAATCATTTATTTTTAATTATGTGAATTGCTTAAAATTTTGTTTGATTTTAAGCAATTAAATATGCTTTGGTTGTGTTGACTGTTTCTATACATTCGCATAAAAATGAAGTGATAGACGGATCAATTTTGCATTACGGAGCGAATTATGCAAAAAAACTCACTCATGAAAGGAATCATGGGCATCTCTTTTGTTGTATTCACCACAACGAGCTTTGCTTCAACTCCTGAAGGATTTTGGAAAAGTATTGATGATCGTACAGGCGAGCAACTGTCAATCGTAGAAATTAAGAAAAAACCAGATAATACCTATACGGGAACCATTGTGTATCGCTATCCTGTTCCAGGCGGGGGGAATGTCTTGACGCATTGTGTGAAATGTCCTGAACCTTTTAAAAATAAACCGATTCAAGGACTACAAATTGCGTGGGGATTGAAAGAAGATCCGAAGAATCCAAATCAATATATTGATGGTCGGGTGCTCGAGCCTAAAACAGGTAATATCTATAAAGGAAAAGCACAACTCAGTTCGGATGGAAAACGTCTGCGTATGCGTGGTTATATGGGAATTTCGGCCTTAGGGCGTACCCAAGTCTGGATTCGTACTGATAGCGCCAATCCTTAAATAATAGTTGTTTTTTTAGAAAGCCTAAACGACTCGTTTGGGCTTTTTTATTTGAGCTAAAGAATGTATAAGGCGTACTAAAAAGAAGCAGCTAGATCAGCTACTTCTTATACAAATGAACGCTAGCGTACAGTGTAACTTGGGTAAAAGTGTGATAATTTTCGTGCATTAAACCTATAAAGATGAATAGGTTACTTTTTAATGACGGGGTTAATATGCTAAATCGTATGCTCATGAACGGAATCATGGGGCTCACTCTTGCTTGTGCAAGCGCAACGACTTTCGCAGCTTCTATCGAAGGCTACTGGAAAAGTATTGAAGAACGTACTGGTGAACAACTCTCAATCGTAGAAATCCGTAAAGGAAATGACGGCCGTTATCATGGAAAGATTGTTTATCGTTATCCAAACTCTCATGGTATTGCACTGACGAATTGCACCAAATGTGCAGCACCGAACACCAATAAACCGATCCTTGGGCTGGAAATTTTATCAGGCTTTAAAGAAGATCCGAATAAACCGGATTCATATATTGATGGTCGTGTTCTGGAACCAACTTCTGGCCGTATCTATAAAGGTAAAGGTGTCGTGACTGGAGAAGGCAAACGTTTACGTATGCGGGGCTATATGGGCGTTTCAGCACTGGGTCGCACTGTCGTTTGGTTACGTACTGATAATGCAACACCTTAATCGAAAATAAAAAAACCTCGAATTCGCTTCGAGGTTTTTTATGGTTAAAGTAAGTGATTAAACAGGGCATGGTAAGTTTTCGTCCTCCTGACCGATTTTTTTGGCTGCAATAAGTGCTTGGACTTTTTTACTCGGCAGTTTTTCTTTGCCAAGTGCATCATAGGTATTCACGATATTAGTCACTTCTAAGGTTGTCAGTTCAATTCCTTCTGCTGTTAAAAAAACGGAAATTACATGATGATCGACGCCAGCTTTAGCCAGATCATGGATTGCTTTGATATTTTCTAAACGATATAGGTGTGCTTTTAATTCCATCGTCATAACCCTCACTTGTTTTATTGTATTTACCTAGATTGGCATATAGGGTTAAGCAATAACCGTGCACAAAATGTAAAACTCAGGAAAAAAATGTAAGTTGCGCGATAGAACGCAATTGGTTCTGTATTTTTTATTTAAGATTGGAAAACGATGTTGTAATTTTGTCTAAATGATCGGGCAATTTGCAGATCAAATTTGAAAACCTGAATAGTAAACCCAATAAAATTATTAAAACTGATACCGAGCTGTAAAGACAGGTTTTATAAGTTGGCGTATGATCTGATAGAGTTTCACTGATGCTTGTGACAAAAGTGATTTGTCACAAGAATTTAGGCGAAATAAGGCATGATTTGTGCAACCGAATGACTTTAATCAAGAAGTCTTGCCAACAAGACCATCTAAACGACATGATGAAAGATAAGGAATACTGATGAATATTGCGGCACAACCTCCCGTACAAGCAGATCAAACCATTTACCTCAAAGATTATCAAAAACCATCTTTCTTGGTTGAATCCATTAACCTAGATATTCAAGTCTATGATGATCATACGATTGTTGACTCAACCTTAGTGATGAAACGTCAAACGACTGGTGCTTTGGTGCTTTTGGGGCGTGATCTTGAATTAAAGTCTATTCAATTGAATGGGCAAATCCTGAGTGCAGCGCAATATGATTTAGACGATGAGCAATTGCTGATCACAGATGCACCAGATCAGGTCATTTTGCAAATTCAAGTGGTGATTCACCCTGAGTCAAATACGCAGCTTGAAGGTTTATATAAGGCGGGCGATTTATTCGTGACTCAGAATGAGCCCGAAGGTTTCCGTAAAATTACCTTCTATCCAGATCGTCCAGATGTTCTCGCAGAATTTACTACGCGTGTAGAAGCCGACAAGAAATATCCTGTGTTGCTCGCCAACGGTAACTTATTGGAAACAGGTGAGGCTGGTGAAGGTCGTCATTTTGCGATCTGGCAAGATCCGACCAAGAAACCAAGCTATTTATTTGCTTGTGTGATTGGTGATTTGGCGGTATTGAAAGATCGTTACACCACGTCTGAAGGTCGTGATGTTGCTTTAGAAATTTATGCAATCGAGAAAGATATTCCGAAATGTCACATCGCCATGGAAGCATTAAAGCATTCGATGCGTTGGGACGAAGAGCACTATGGTCGTCCTTACGATCTCGATAATTACATGATTGTCGCCGTCAGTCAGTTCAACATGGGTGCAATGGAAAATAAAGGTTTAAATATCTTTAATACCTCATGTGTGCTTGCCGATGAGGAATACACCACTGATGCTGCGATTATGCGAGTACAGTCAGTCATTGCTCATGAATATTTCCATAACTGGACAGGCAACCGAATTACCTGTCGTGACTGGTTCCAATTGTGTTTAAAAGAAGGCTTAACGGTTTTCCGTGATCAGTCTTTCTCTGAGGATTTACAATCAGCAGCCGTACAACGAATTGATGATGTAGCTGTATTAAAATCGCATCAATTCCCAGAAGATGCTGGTCCATTATCGCATCCGCCTCGTCCAGACCATTTTGTCGAAATCAACAACTTCTATACCGCGACAGTATATGAGAAGGGTGCTGAAATTAACCGTATGATGGCAACATTATTGGGTAAAGAGAAATACCGTAAAGGCACAGATGAATATTTCCTGCGTCATGATGGGCAAGCGGTTACGGTTGAAGACTGGGTTGCGGCATTGAGTGCAGGTTCTGGTGTGGATTTATCTAACTTCCTCACGTGGTATAACCAACCAGGGACACCGAAGTTAGAAGCTAAAGGTGAATATGATGCTGCTGCACAGACTTATCGTTTAAGCTTCAAACAAAGCTTGAAAGCACATCCAAAATATCCAAACCTCAAGGCAGTGCCAATTCCTGTGGCTCTGGCATTATTTAATGCTAATACAGGTGAACAATATACCTTGCACAGCACTGATCTGTTTGTGAATGATGTCAAAGATGGCGTGTATTTATTTGATCAAGATGAATCAACAATTGAATTTACAGGGGTGACTGAGCAACCTGTAGCTTCGTTATTACGTAATTTCTCTGCCCCTGTGAATTTAGTCTTTGATTATTCCAATGATGATCTTGCCTTCTTGATTCAGCACGAAACCAATGGCTTTAACCAATGGCAAGCGACACAAACCTTATTGGAACGTATTCTTTTAGAAGACCATAAGGTGGATACCTATATTCAGGCAATTAAAAATACCTTGCCAGACCTAGTGAATAAAGATCCGTTATTGGCATCGCGTTTATTTGATGTACCAAGTGAAAACTATTTAGGCAGTCGTATTGATCAAGACTATGAGCCTGAATTGATTCGTGAGAAGCGTGAAGCTGTGCTAGACCGTTTAGCACGTGATTTAGGTTCATTCTGGAAAGACACTTATTTGGCCTTAGATCCAGACCAGCAAAAAGAGTTCTCTTTGGCAATGGGCGTACGTTCATTAAAGAATATCACCCTGAATATGTTGGCTCGTCAAGGTGATGAGTCTGTGTTTGATTTGGCTTATACCCAATATCAACAAACAGGCAATATGTCTGAACGTTTAGGGGCATTACGAGTTCTAGTCTGGAATGATGCACCGCAAGCACAGGCTGCACTCGCAGATTTCTATGACCGTTTTAAAGATGAAGCCTTGTCTTTAGATCAGTGGTTTAGCATCCAAGCATCGAATCCATGTGCCACAGCGGAAACAATTGAGTATCTGACCAAACATGCAGATTATGATTTGGGAACGCCGAACCGTATCCGTGCCGTAAGTGGTGGGCTAGCGGCAAATCCAGTCAATACGTGGGGCTTTGGTGTCGATCATTTCATTGAGCTTGCCGCTTATTTGGATGAGAAAAACCCAATTTTAGGTTCTCGATTATTACAAGTCCTATCACGCTGGTACACCTTGGCTGAACCGCAACGTAGTCAGGTGCAACAAGCACTTAAGGCATTGCAACCTAAAGTAAAATCGAAAAATGTAGCAGAAACATTGAATAGTTTACTCAGTATTTAATTTACTGATTGAATGGATAGAAAAAGGATGTAGTCAGACATCCTTTTTTATTTGACAATTTATATTGTCAGAAATAGTATGGAAATCATTCGAATGTAACGGATGACTGCAATGGAAATAAAAACAATCACATTACCGACACGTCAAATTGAAGTTGAAGTGTATGCACCTGCATCAAGCTCGGAAAAAGCACCAGCCATATTATTGCTGCATGAGTTATTCGGCATTCTCGATGTTTACCGTGATGATGCTCAAGACTTGGCAGATCGAGGTTATTTGGTCTATGTGCCTAATTTATTTAGTGGTGGTGCAGTCAAATATTGTATTCGTGCCATGGTGAGTAAGGCTGGCCGTATCAATGCTGCGGATAGTGAAGTCAATCAAGAAATTCATGTCTTGCTCGATGCCTTAAAGGCAGATCCTCGATCAAATGGACGCTTAGGCATGTTAGGTCAGTGTTTAACGGGCGGCTATGTGATCCAGATGGCGAAGCGCGAAGATATGTTAGCGCCTGTGGTTTATCATCATTCTCTGGGGATTCAAGGTGCTGGCGTTCCAAACAAAGAGTCTCTGGATGAGGTTCGCATTCTACAGGGTCATTGGTCTACCGTAGATCCATTTTGCCCAGCAACCAAGCGTAATAAATTGATCAAGCAATTGGGTGATCGGGTTGAAGCTTATACTTATAATATGCCACATGGCTTTCGTAGCGTGAGTCGAGGTTTGCCAGAAGCACAAGTGGTATGGCAGCGGACTGTGGATTTCTTTGAGCGAGAATTAAAACAAAACACAATATAAATCATTGGAACAACAGGTTATTATTTACTGAAATTCATTTATAGAAATAAAAAAGTGAGGGGAATATATGTCTCAGCAATACGCATACGCGGGCTTCTGGATACGTTTCGGTGCCGCGATTATTGATTCAATCATTGTGATGGTTGCCATGATTCCATTAACCATGATTTTTGGTGGTGGCAATACCACAGTCGCTTCTGATGGTTTTTCATCATTCCAATTTATGTCTACGGCAGATTGGATTTGGCAAATTCTCGCCGCAGTCTTTTATATTTTCTGCTGGATTAAATTTGCAGGAACACCCGGTAAGCGTTTACTTCGATTAAAAGTGCTGGATGAAAAAACGGGTGAAAATGTGACTGTTGGGCAGGCTATCATTCGCTACATTGGCTATATCCCAGCAACATTAGTCTTTTTTATTGGTTTAATCTGGGTGGCATTTGATGCGAAAAAGCAAGGCTGGCACGACAAAATGGCAAAAACTGTAGTGGTAAGAGAGCTTTAATTTAGAGCGAAATTTTATCATGTAATAAAAAATTCATAAGATAGGGCTTGTGAATCAATTCGCATGTCCTATAATGCCGTTGAGTTTATTCACGGAGATCCTAAATGGGAAGTTGTTCGAGGTTCGGGTTTAATAAAGGATTAAGCCAAAGCGAATACTGAGCAAGCGAGCTATTTAGGTCAGCTATCTTGCAATGAGATAGCTTTGCTAAAAATTATCTAAACCCTCCTATAAAATTTTGCTGTATCCACAAAATTTATTGTATTGACTGCATCCTGTTTAATTTCTCACCTAAAATGGGGAGAAGCCTATGTTTTTTCACGCTTCCATTCAATGGCTTGCTGTTCTTAACGTATTTATTTTATGTGGATTATTGCTGACTCAAAAGAGTAAGGCGGGTCCACTCATCAACACCGATGATGTTTCTATTACAGCAGCGCAGCAGTGTCAGCTAGAAAGTACTTATAGCTATAACAAAGACAGCACTTGGTCTTATCAAGTTGTACCTGCCTGTAATCTCAATCAAAATTTAGAAGTATCTTTGGGCTATCACTCAAGTAAAGATCAAGATCAGATTCATGGCTTTTCGGTTCAAGCGAAAAGCATTTTAAAGCCAATGGAGAATGACTGGGGCGTTGCTAGTAGTTTACAGCTATCCCGTGATGATGTTGCTCATCATGGGGATTTAAACTGGTTTTTGAATGTTCCTGTCAGTTTTCAACTCTTAGATCAACGTTTAGCATTGGATACCAATCTCGGTTATCAACAGACCGATGAGCGCCTCGTTCGCTGGGGAATTGCTTCAACCTATACGGTAACTGAGCATGTCGGTGTAACAGTTGAAACATATAATCAAGATCGCCAAGCGCCATTTTTCCAGACAGCGTTGCAATATAGTTTGATTCCCAATGTCCTTACTTTAGAAGCTTCCTTCGGCGATCGTCTACATCGTTTAAAACAACATTGGTTTGGACTCGGTTTAAGTTATACGCCGTCATCATAATCAGTTTAAATTCAGTTGATCCATCATTGAATCATTGATAAGAACATAGGTGTAAGATGCAATTAAAATTTTTACAAAATATTGATTTATCGAATATTGCGGACACGTTGGTCAGCCTGTCCGTTGCTTTTATTCTCGGTGCATTAATTGGCTTTGAACGTCAGTACCGACAACGTACGGCAGGTCTCAGAACCAATGTTTTGGTGGCTGTCGGTGCTGCAATTTTTGTCGATATTGCCACCAATTTAACGGGTGCAGAAGGTGCAGTTCGCGTGATTGCCTATGTGGTTTCAGGCATTGGTTTCTTGGGTGCGGGTGTGATTATGCGCCAAGAAGGCAATATTCATGGTTTAAACACGGCGGCAACTCTCTGGTGCTCAGCCGCAGTGGGCGCTTCTGCGGGTTCAGATCTTATTATTGAAGCAATACTGGCAACGGCTTTTATCTTGGCAGCCAATACGCTGTTAAGACCGATTGTTCATGCCATTGATCGTCGTCCAATTGATGACGATACCGAGGTTTTACATGTCATCTATATTATTTGTGACCGTAGTCAGAGTAAGGTGGTGATGGATGAATTGAATTTAACCTTGCAACACCATAATTATCCTGCCAAAGATATTGAAGTAACACCATTTGGTGACAAAGAGGTAGAAATTGAAGTCACTTTAATTGCTACGTCAATTGATGCAGAAGAAGCGCAGCATATTACTAATCATCTGAATGCCATGCCGCAAATTCGACAGGCATTTTGGGATAAAAATACGATTAATTAAGCCATTAGAAATTGTTTCTATATCATGACATTGGGATACATTGTCTCATTAATGATATATAAAATGTCTATTGTTTCACATAAAATGACGCCAGCTTGATAACAATGAGAACAGTATGAGTTCAGAAGCACATTCAATCAGTTTAATTGCGCCAGTGGTCTTGCTTGCCGCTGCTGTAATTGCCGTTCCAATTTTTAAACGTATTGGCTTGGGTTCCGTCCTTGGTTATTTAATTGCAGGTCTGATTATTGGCCCATTTGGTTTTGCATTTTTTCATGATTCGGCTTCGATCTTACACATTGCAGAACTTGGGATTGTGATGTACTTATTTGTGATTGGTCTGGAGATGCAGCCCTCACATTTATGGAGTTTAAGGCGTGAAATCTTTGGGCTAGGTACCTTGCAAATTGTTGCTTGTGCTTTGGCATTGACTGGCGTCGGTTTACTGTTTGGTTTTACTTGGCAAGTTGCCTTTATCGGTGCTGCTGGTTTTGTCCTGACTTCCACGGCCATTGTGATGCAGCTGTTGGGAGATCGCGGTGATATTGCTCAGCCGCAAGGCCAAAAGATTGTCGCAATTTTATTATTCGAAGATTTATTGATTGTGCCGTTACTGGCAATTGTTGCTTTTATGGCGCCAAATCATGTAGTGGAAAGTACTTCGACACGCTTGGAAAGTATCGGAATTGGTTTGATTGCGATTGCAGGTCTCATTGCTGCAGGATATTGGTTGCTGAATCCATTATTTAGATTGCTTGCCGCAGCAAAAGCCCGAGAGGTGATGACAGCGGCAGCACTTCTGGTTGTTTTAGGTGCAGCATTGTTGATGCAAGTCAGCGGTTTATCGATGGCGATGGGTGCTTTCTTGGCAGGGGTATTGTTGTCTGAATCGACCTTTAGACATCAAATTGAAGCGGATATCGAGCCCTTCCGTGGCCTGTTACTGGGTTTGTTCTTCCTCGGTGTCGGGATGTCACTGGATTTATCCGTCGTTGCGCAGAACTGGAAGCTCATCATCAGTGGTGTTTTAGCCATGATGTTTGCCAAGGCTCTGATGATTTATATCGTGGCACGAGTTACCAAAAGCTCTCATACCGAGGCACTGGACCGTGCATTGCTAATGGCACAAGGTGGTGAGTTTGCTTTTGTCCTGTTTGCAGCGGCAGTCAGTGCCCAGGTCATTGATAATTCAGTCAAGTCGAATCTGACGGCGATTGTGGTGTTATCAATGGTATTGACTCCGATTTTAGGCATTGTGTTTAAACGTTTTACCGAAACCAAAGATCAGATCAATTTAGACAATGTCAATATTGCTGAAGGCTTGAGTGGCAGTGTACTGATGATTGGCTTTGGTCGTTTTGGTCAAGTGACCAGTCAATTACTATTGGCAAGAGGGGTGGATGTCACCATTATTGACAATGACATCGACATGATTCAAAACGCGGAAAAGTTTGGTTTTAAAATCTATTATGGCGATGGCTGTCGTTTAGATATTCTGCATGCTTCGGGTGCATCTACCGCTCAAGCCATTGTGGTTTGTGTTGATAGTAAAGAAACGACTAATCGTATCGTGGAATTGGTTACGCATGAATTTCCATTGGCCAAGTTGCTAGTTCGTTCTTATGACCGTGAACATTCACTCTATTTAGTGAAGCATAAAGTGGATTATATGATTCGAGAAACCTTCGAGTCTGCGATCAAATTTGGCGGCGTGATCTTGCAAGAATTAGGCGTTGATGAAGACGAAGTACAACGCATTACGGATGAAATTCGTGATCGTGATGATGAGCGTTTTGAAACAGAAATCGCTGCGGATGATGTCTATGCTGGTGTAGGCTTACAATATACACATTCGCATCCGCGTCCAACAGCGCCATTAATTCGTCCTAAAAAAGCAGCACGTATTTTAAATGATGAAGAAGCACAAAAGGATTTAGAGGAAAAGTAATCCGCAATGCTTTCCGTGCATGCTTTGAATAAGCCTTAGTTCAACTAAGGCTTATTTTTTGCTTTAAATCTAAAGAGCAGCAATACGAAGATACCCAATAACAACCCCCAAAACGCTGAGCCAATGCCCCAGAATTGGACACCAGAGGCACTACATAAAAAGGTGAGTAGTGCAGCTTCACGTTCTTCTACATTTGAAAAAGCGACTGCAATGTTATGGCTGATCGTCGCAAATAGGGCAATCCCTGCAAGTGCCACAATAAAGATTTGCGGGAATGACATCAGTAGGCTGACGAGCGTTGCTGCAAAGAGCCCCATTAAGATATAGAACAGACCACAGCTAATGCCTGCAATATAACGCTTGCTTGGGTCGGGATGGACTTGATCATCTAAACTTACCGCTGCACTAATTGCCGCTAAGTTTATTGAGAAACAGCCGAAAGGCGCAAAAACAGTATGTGCAACACCTGTCCAACCGACCAATTGATTCACATGCGGGTGGTAGCCATAGCTTTTAATCATGGCAATCCCTGGCAAGTTCTGTGAAGTCATATTAATCACAAACAGTGGTAAAGCTAGGCCTAAGATCGCAGACCAAGAAAAAGAGGGCTGCATCCATACCGGTTGGGTCAGTGACCATGTAATCGACTGGAGTTTAAAGTCGATAAATAGTGGGCAAATTGCTGCGCCTAAAATCACCGTCAGTACAATGCTATAACGTGGGAATAAGCGTTTTGAAACCAAATAGATCACAAGCATACTGAGAATAAAGCCAAGATGACTTTCTAAGCTGCTAAAAATCTGAATACCAAATTTTAATAAAATGCCTGCCAGCATGGCACAGGTCAGACTTTGTGGAATATGGGCCAATAGTTTTTGGAAGATTCCTGAAAAACCAACAATTGCAATGGCAATACCACAGACCAAGAAAGCACCAATCGCTTCATACAAATCATAATGTCCAGTTGATGCAATGATTAGTGCAATTCCCGGAGTTGACCATGCGGTAGCAACTGGATATTTATATTTCCAAGATAGAATCAAGCCCGAGAGACCAATCGCAAGTCCCAATGCCCAAAACCAAGAGCTGATTTGCGCGGTATTAGCACCTAAAGACTGTGCACCTTGGATGACGAGGATTGCGGAAACACTAATCCCGATTAAGAACGTAATAAAGCCAGCAAAAACTGCTGGAATAGAAAAATCTTGGAGGAGACGTTGCATCTATGCATCTATACTTGTTTAAAATTTGTTGAAAAGTATATCGTTAATGCGTCTTAAATCGTAGTTCTAAAATGATTGAATAAATTGATCATTCAATCAAATTTATGCTTAGGTGAGCGTCGAAGTTGCCAATCTTAAACCGAAACCAAAGAATAAGATGCCGACCAAACAAATACCCGCGGCTGCCAATTTATAATTATGTTTGAAAAAACTGGCCAGTTTAATTCCAGAGAAAATCAAGGCGGTTAAATAGCTAAAACTTACAATTTGGACAATCAATGCCAAAACTAAAAAGCTTAATGCAGGATAGGCATAGTCAGGTTCTACAAACTGTACAAAGAAAGACAGGAAAAATAGAATTGCTTTGGGATTCAGTAAGCTGATACTGAGTGCTGTTCGATAAGGATGAACTTGATCAAGTTTAGGTAAATCAGCAAGCTCGGCATGATGAGGCGGTTTATTCCAAGTTTGATAAGCACCTTGTAATAATTTAAAACCTAAGTATGCGAGATAACAAGCCCCTGTTAATTTAAGAATAATAAACAGGATCGGGAAGGCTTTGAGTAAGGATGCTGCACCTAATACTGTACACAGGATTAGAATGGAATCTCCTGTAAATACACCACAAGCTGCCGCGTAACCAGTACGAATGCCATAACGAGAAGCTACGGACATGACATAAAGAGAGTTAGGGCCAGGTAATAACACAATTAAGATTGTACCAATAATATAAGTGGTTAAATCTGTTATACCGAACACAATGAACTCATTAAAAAACCGATTTTCGCTAATATAACAAAAATCGGTTTTTATTGGTGAAAAATCGACTAATTAGGGTTTGATTTCAGCATCAATACCAAAAGACTGACGTAACAATAAACTCAGTTGATCACGGGCCTTGATAAAGCCATCAATACCCCCTTGTAGTAATTGGAAAGCCATCAAATCTTGCTCAAGTTCAGCTTTAAAACTCTCTTTGCTTTGTGCTGCACGTTCAATTTTTTCTGCTTGTTGCGCAAATTCAGCACTCAGTTGAGGTTCAACAAGCTGTTGGTCTTGTTCTAACTGAGCCAAAAGATTTGGGGCAATCGTAAGTAAGTCACAACCTGCTAAACCAAGCACTTGTGCAGTACTGCGGAAACTTGCACCCATTACTTGTGTCGGAATGGCATGCTGTTTGTAGTAATTATAAATTTTCTTCACAGACTGCACGCCAGGATCTTTGGCAATCGGATATTGCTCAACACCTTCAGCTTTTTTATACCAATCTAAAATACGACCTACAAAAGGTGAGATCAGCGTGACTTTCGCATCAGCACAAGCCTGAGCTTGATGTAAACCAAACAACAAAGTGAGATTACATGGAATACTTTCAGCTTCAAGTACTTTTGCAGCTTGAATACCTTCCCATGTTGACGCGATCTTAATTAGGATACGGGATTGTTCAATGCCGTATCCTCGATAGAGCTGAGATAACTCACGTGCTTTGGCAATTGTCGCTTCAGTGTTGTAAGAAAGAGAAGCATCAACTTCGGTAGAAACACGACCATCGATCAATTTTAAAATTTCGACACCAAACTTCACAGTCAAAATATCAATGGTACGTTCAATCAGTTCATCACGTTGATAGCCTTCCTGCTTAGCTTGAGTATAAGCATCTTCTATCAGCTCGCGGCTTTCTGGTTGTTCAGCCGCAGCGGTAATGAGTGATGGGTTGGTCGTTGCATCGAGTGGGCGAAATTTTTCAATCGCTTCTAGATCACTACTATCAGCAACAACGGTGGTTAAATTTTTTAATTGGTGTAATGCGGTCTGAGTCATTGATATCGCGTTCTTACTTAAACAATATTATTGGTAACTTCTGTTATAACACAATCTACATGAAAGCAAAGCCCTGCATTTGTTTGCAGAATTGTTTATCTGGCGACCGCTTATCCCTCATTGTGTTTACGTTGCTGTCGGATATGATCGATTAAGTATTTGGCAGCGACCCCTAATTCACTTTCACGGCTCCAGACCAGATCAACATAGTATTCAAATTTAGGGGTGAAATCATACATATCCAAAATCTTCAGTTTCTTTTTGAGTTCTGGATTTTCATTGAACATTTGCAAGGGCAACACACCCCAACCTAAATTACGAATAATCATCATACACGCTGAATGATGATTGTCGGTACGCCAATAGTCCTTTGAATAAAGCAATTCGGGCTTGATGCTATGATCTCGGCTTGCAACTACAATTTGACGTATTTGTACTGCTTGCTCAAAAGAAACTTTGTCGAGGAGCGCCAATGGATGATTTTTTGCAATCACAGGCACAAGCGCTTCCCGTTTAAGTTCTACAAATTGTTCACGACTATCCAGTTGTTCTCGCTCAAACATCAATGCAAGTTGTGCAGATTGATCAAGTAACATCTGTAAAGCATCTTCTTGTGGTGCTGAAAAGATATTAATCGCCAGACTAGGGAATTGCTGTTCTAGCAGGGTGATATAGTCGGTCCAGTTGGTATAAAGCAGTTCTGAAACTACTACAATATTTAAGGTTGACTCCAAGCCTGTACTCAGTGCATGCGCATGCTGCTTCCATTGATTCATTTCAATCAATAATTGTTGTGTTTTCTCATAGAGCACAGTGGCTTCTGCTGTCGGAATAGGTTCACGTCCAACCCGTTCAAATAAATTGAGATTGAGATCAATTTCTAAATTGGCAATCGACATACTTACAGCAGAAGGGACTTTGCCTAATTTACGTGCCGCAGCCGAAAATGAACCTGTTTCAATGACGGTTTGAAACATGATGAGTTGTTCTTGATTAATATTCATCTGTCAAAAAAACTGAAAGAACCTAATTGGATTGATCAGTATTATAAAAATAAAATGGCACTTATCCAAACAAGAGAGTGTTATGAAATGTTGATTTCCAAAAGAAGACTCATTCATGCAATTAGCTATGAAGTGATTTTATTGGTCATCATCGCGATTGCTTTAAGTTTTATTTTTAGTATGCCACTAGAAGTAACTGGTATTTTAGGTACGATCATGGCGGTCATTTCCGTATTCTGGAATATGATTTTTAACCATTACTTTGAGAAAGTAGAACATAAATATCAATGGGAAAGAACCATTCCAGTGCGTATTATGCATGCGATTGGGTTTGAAGGCGGCTTGATGCTTGCAACTATTCCAATTATTGCGTACTTGATGAAGATGAGCTTTATTGAAGCCTTGATTCTCGATTTTGGTTTGACTATGTGTATCTTGGTGTATACATTCATCTTCCAGTGGTGTTATGACGTGGTAGAAGATCGTTTCTTCCCAAATGCAAAACTTGCATCATCATAATTGTTTGATGAAAAGCATTCTTCGGGATTGGCTGAAGAGTGCTTTTTATTGTCTGCAGTTCAGCATGATTTGATTACAGTATTGATAAAGTCAGATTGCTCAAGTTTATTTAATATCGTCAGAGCAAGTTTTAAATAATATAAGAAACAATACCAAAATTTAATGACGCTAGTTCGTAGGAGAATAAAAACATGCCAAGTGTGCTTATTGAAGTTAGGCAACAATATCCAGTCGCAGTTGAACTGGAGATCATGGAGGCAGTGCATACGGCACTGAGAGATGCTTTTAAAATCATGGCCAGTGATCGGAATGTACGTTTAATTGTGCATGAAGCACATCGCTTTCAATGCCCGCCTGAAAAGGCAAAACCCGAATGTTATACCTTGATTAGTATTGATGCATTTCTTGGGCGCTCTTTAGATGCCAAGCGTCAGCTGTATAAATTGATTGTGCATAATCTTGAGCCGATAGGCATTCCTAAAGATCATGTAAAAATTATGCTTCGTGAACTGCCTTCAGAAAATTTTGGTGTTCGTGGTGGTCAGGCAGCTTGTGATGTTAATTTAGGTTTTAAAATTGATGTTTAGAATAAGGTTTTAACGAGGAAAGCTCTATCAGGGCTTTCTTTTATTTAAATAGGAAAATAGCCTAAGTAATTTTAAAAGATGAGATAAATAAAAAGATGTTTAAATTAATTTTACTCATTCTATTCATTGTTTGCCAAGTCAGCTATGCGGGCTATGATTTACATATCACAAAAAAAGAATTTTATTTTAATGAGGGGGAATGTATTACTCCTGCAGAATGGCACGCTTATATGATGCTAGATCCATCAGTAAAAAGTGATCTCCAGAATTCAGCACAAGACTTTCTAATTCTTATTGATAAGCAAGAAATTCCACTAATATATAGTCATGATTCTTGTAGTTTATCGATTAAAAATCCAAGTCCTGAAGCGATTAGGAAAATGATTGAGATTGCAAACAAACTTCATGCAACAGTACAAGGTGACGATGCTGAAATTTATATCACGCCTGAGGAAATAATTAGACGGTAATTTATAAGAAGCGGAAGCTCAAATCAGTCGTAGAAAAACTCACACTCCTCAAAAAACATCATGCTAAAATAGGGAACTTATCTTTTTAGATTGCATGATTTTCTCTATGTTTCAACAAGAAATCTCTCAATTAAACTTACAACAATTCAAAGCGGGTGAAAAACGCTGGGTCGGTTCCTTACTTGGATCATCAGCTGCATTATTATTTAAAGAAATTGCCACTCAAAATTCGAATCTTTATGTGATTATTGCAAGGAATAATCAACATCTTGCCCAGCTTGAAAGTGAGCTTGAGTTTTATGGCATAACGCCTGTTATTTTCCCTGATTGGGAAATTTTGCCTTATGACCGCTTGTCTCCGCACCAAGATATTGTTTCTGAACGTTTAGCAATTTTATCGAATATGCCACAAAAGGGTATTTTACTGGTTTCTGCCAGCACCTTGGCGCAACGTGTTGCCCCTTATTCGTGGGTCGTGGGTGAGCACTTTGATATCAAAGTCGGGCAGAAGTTAGACCTCGAAGCACAAAAGAAACAATTGGTTCAAGCAGGCTATCGTTTAGTTGACACGGTTTATGATCATGGTGAATTTGCAGTTCGCGGTAGCATCATGGATATTTTTGCATCTGGACAAGATGAACCGATTCGAATTGATTTATTTGATGATGAAATTGAAAGTCTAAAGTTCTTTGATCCAGAAACTCAAAGAACGACGGAATCCTTAAAGAACTTTACGGTGTTGCCTGCAAAAGAGTTTCCACTCAAAGAAGGGCGCTCTACCTTTAGAGATCGCTATGCAGAAAGCTTCCCAACTGCAAATCCAAAGAAAAATCCGATTTATCAGGATGTATTAGAGGGAATTGCAACGCCCGGTTTAGAGTTTTATTTGCCATTATTTTTTGATAAGAAGCTGATGGAAGCGCAGAGTATGTTGACGACATACTTACCAGATAATTGCGTTGTCATTACAAATAGTGAAATTGAAGATGATTTAATGAACTTCTGGAAAGAAGTGATGCGTCGTTATGAAGATCGACGTCATAACATTGATCAACCAATCCTACCGCCAGAAGAATTATTTTTAATGCCTAACCATGTTTTACAGGCATTAAATCAATTCCCTCGAATTTTGGCTTCAGCAGAAGCTTTCGAGACCAAGGCGGGTGTACTCAATGTCGCGGCTGAACAACCACCTAAACTAGCAGTTGATCCGAAAAAAGAACAACCGTTTGAGGCAGTAAAACATTATATCGACCAAGCCAAGCATCCTGTTTTATTGGTCGCTGAGAGTGCTGGTCGCCGTGAGACCTTAAAAGATGCGTTGCGTGGTGTATTGGGTGAAATTCAAAACGTAGACAGTTTTGCTCAGTTCCAAAAAGATAAGTTGCAGGTTGCGATTACCAGTGCGCCACTAGATCGAGGGCTGTTGCTGAGTAATCAGCTGTCGGTGATTTCGGAAAATCAACTTTATGAACACCGTGTGGTGCAGCGCCGTCGTAAGCGTCAGCAAGAAGTATCTGAAGAGTTCTTGATTCGTAGTTTAACCGAGCTGAGTATTGGTGCACCTGTGGTGCATATCGATCATGGTGTAGGGCGTTATGCAGGTTTAATTACGCTAGAAATCGATGAGCAGGATCATGAATTCTTGCAGCTTGATTATGCAGATGGTGCGAAAGTCTATGTGCCGGTAACCAATTTACATCTGATTAGCCGCTATAGTGGGGGTGATCCTGATTTAGCCCCACTGCATAAATTGGGTACGGATACTTGGAGCAAAGCGAAGCGCAAAGCTTTGGAACAAATCCATGATGTTGCCGCAGAGCTATTACATATTCAGGCCCGTCGTCAATCCAAACCTGGTTTTGCTTTTGAGCTGGATCATACGGGATATATGCAATTCTCCAGTGGCTTTGCCTATGAAGAAACTTTAGACCAAGCTAACGCAATTGAAGCAACCATCCATGATATGCAGCTGGCCAAACCGATGGATCGTTTGGTTTGTGGTGATGTGGGCTTTGGTAAAACCGAAGTGGCAATGCGTGCAGCATTTGTTGCGGTACAAAATAATAAGCAAGTTGCAGTTCTGGTACCGACGACTTTGTTAGCACAGCAACACTATGAATCCTTTAAAGATCGTTTTGCCGATACAGCGGTACGTATTGAAGTATTGTCGCGTTTTGGCAGCAATAAAACCCACCTAAAAATCATTGAAGATCTTGCCGAAGGTAAAGTCGACATCGTGGTCGGCACGCATAAAATTCTGCAAGAAAATATCCAGTTCAAGAATCTTGGACTTATGATTGTCGATGAGGAACACCGTTTTGGTGTCCGTGATAAAGAACGGATTAAAGCCTTACGTGCTGATGTGGATATGTTGACTCTAACGGCGACGCCAATTCCACGTACTTTAAATATGGCATTCTCTGGTATGCGTGATCTGTCGATCATTGCAACACCACCAGCACGTCGTTTAGCCGTTAAAACCTTTGTACAAGAACATACTGATGATTCAGTCAAAGAAGCGATTCTGCGTGAGTTGTTACGTGGTGGTCAGGTTTACCTATTGCATAATGAGGTGGATACCATTGAACGTGCCGCTGAAACAATTCGTAATTTAGTCCCTGAAGCACGGGTGGCTGTGGCACATGGGCAAATGCGTGAACGTGAACTTGAGCAGGTGATGCAGCAGTTCTATCACAAAGAATATAACGTGTTGGTGTGCTCAACCATCATCGAAACAGGTATTGATGTCCCAAATGCCAATACCATCATCATTGAGCGTGCCGATAAATTAGGACTTGCGCAATTACATCAATTGCGTGGTCGTGTCGGACGTTCGCATCACCAAGCCTATGCCTATTTATTGGTTCCATCGATCAAGCACCTGAAAGGTGATGCTGAAAAACGTTTAGATGCCATTCAACGTGCTTCAACTTTGGGTGCTGGTTTTATGCTGGCAACTGAAGACTTGGAGATTCGAGGCGCGGGTGAATTACTTGGTGAGCAGCAAAGCGGCTCAATGCAGGCGATTGGTTATAGCCTGTATATGGAAATGCTCGAAAAAGCGACCAAAGCCATTCAAAAAGGTAAAACACCTAATTTTGATGCGCCGTTGTCATTAACAGCCGAAATTAACTTGCATATGCCAGCCTTGATCCCAGATGACTATCTAGGTGATGTCCATCAACGTTTGTTGTTCTATAAGCGTATCAGTAATACCGATAGCCAAGAGAAACTCGACAATATTCGTATGGAGTTGATTGATCGTTTTGGTATTCCACCACAACCTGTGAAGCAATTGTTTAGTGTGCATCAGCTGCGCTTGCGTGCAGAGCAGTTAGGTATTACCAAAATTGACATCAATACTAATGGGGGATACATCGAGTTTGCACCTGATACCCCTGTACAGGCGATCAGTATCATTCAACTAATGCAGAAAAATCCGACCTATTACCGAATGGAAGGTGGTCAACGCTTGAAAGTTATGGTGCAATTAGCAGAGTACGATAAACGGATTCAGTTTATTGTGGACTTGTTGAATAAGTTATTGAGTGAGTTAAATTGAGGCTTTTAAGCACTTGATTTGATGGTTAATTGAGCAAGTTCTGTTTTTTAGCAAATGCATTCCTGTTTTTGATCAGATGTTCATGCAATAAATGAGGAAAATCATTGTTATTTGTAATCAAACGGGTTACTAATAATATTCACATCAAAACTGATGTGATAGTATTGATCATCATTATTCTGCATCATTTATAAAGATATGTTTAGTTTGCATCCACAACTTGCTCAAGATACATTTTTTGTAGGCGACTTCCCGCTTTCAACATGTCGTTTAATGAATGATATGCAATTTCCTTGGTTGATCCTGATTCCGCGTGTTCCAGGTGTCACAGAATTATATGAATTAAGCCAAGCAGACCAAGAACAGTTTTTACGTGAATCGAGCTGGTTATCAAGCCAATTGTCACGTGTATTCCGTGCAGACAAGATGAATGTAGCAGCTTTAGGAAACGTTGTTCCTCAGCTTCATTTTCATCATGTAGTACGTTATCAAAATGATGTTGCATGGCCTAAGCCAGTGTGGGGAACACCAGCGGTGCCTTATAGCAATGAAGTACTTGCGCACATGCGTCAAACGTTAATGCTGGCATTGCGTGGACAGGGTGATATGCCATTTGATTGGCGTATGGACTGATCCAGAAAATAGAATAAATACAGTATTCTATAATAAAAAAAGGAGGATAGAGTGCCACTAGATAGGTTGATTGATAAAGAACCTAGACAGTTTGCTTATTTTCATCGTTTGATGGGATATTCGATTCTGTCACTAATTCTGGTAATTTATACATTTACCTCAACTAGTGCTAGCTATCAACTCTACCTTCTTCCTTTATTACTCATTTATTTTCTGTTTTGTCCCCGTTTAGAAAAATGGCTGCAATATAAATTTGATAAAAAAATAGAAAAAAATGTTCTTTTCGGCAATGAGGCTGTGATCATTGCGCTGGTTCTTGCCGCATTGCATCTCAGTTTAGTTCCCACCTTTACGATCCTATTTGGATTGCTGTATGTCGGATTGAACAATAAAATTTCTCTGCCAGTCTCTTGTTTAATCGGTTTGATTGGCGTCATTGTTTTCTATTTCAGTACTTTTGTGATTTTTGGCGCGGAAGAATATTTCGAACCAACCAATCCTGAATTAACAGTCGTTAGTTTGCTTGGTTTGATGATGTTTATCGTGATTGGTAACTATTATCAGCACCGTCGCTTGAATATTCTGGGGCAACAACGCCAGCATTATCATAATCAAATGACGCGCTATATTGCATTTGCCAATCAGCTTAGCCGTTATGCGCCATTGCAGTTATGGCAGTCAATCATGCGTGGTGAGGCAGAGGCAAAAATTGAATATAAGCGTAAAAAACTAACCATTTTCTTCTCGGATATTCAAGGTTTTACTGAACTTTCTGAAACCTTAATCCCAGACGATTTAGCTTTCCTACTGAATGATTATTTGAGTCATATGACTGAAATTGCAAAACAGTATGAGGCGACAGTCGACAAGTTTATGGGTGATGCGATTCTTATTTTCTTTGGTGATCCAAATTCGCAAGGCGTTGAGCAAGATGCAAAATCTTGCGTAGAAATGGCGATTGCGATGCGACAACAAATGAAATTATTACGTGAACGCTGGAAGAAAATGGGTTATCCCGCTTTGCATATCCGTATGGGCATTAGTACAGGTTATTGTCACGTCGGGAACTATGGTGCTTCTCATCGTATGGCCTATACCATTGTTGGTCGTGACGTAAACTTGGCAGCACGTTTGCAGTCTGCGGCTGAAGTTGATGAAATTCTGATTGCAGATGATACCCATCAACTGATTAAAAATGAGTTTTTGTGTGTGCCTAAGGTGCCAATTTATCTAAAAGGCATTCAAGGTCCTGTTAAAACATGGCAGGTGATGGAGAAATTCACAGGCAAAAAATCAGATACGCAAAAATGGTTCGATTTCGATTATAAAGGCTTCCATTTGGTTCTGAATCTGGAAGAAGTACAGAACTATGAATATCCAGAGCTGGTCGAGATCTTGGAAAATATGGTTCAGCGGATCAAGACCCAGCAAAAAATTACCAATGCACAGGGCATCCCAAAACTGACTTTGGATGATGAAGTCAGATAATCTTCAGTATAATTTTTTTAATTCAAGCTGTTATTTCTAGTGAAACAATCGTTGTATGGTTTTGGGAAACAATTGCACCGAAGTTTTGTTGATATCTTAATTCTAATAAAGAGAATAAATAAAAAATGCAGCAAGTGATAGAAAACCTAAATACGGCGATGCTGGATAATTTGGATATTAAGGATTTAATCTTAAAATTACCAAAACCATTAAGACCATATTTACAGGTAGCACCTTCTATGTGGATGTATGATGATCCGCTTTATGCTCAAATCAAAGCAATGCCTATGTTATATACGACGGGTAAAATTGTCTGGGCATCATTGGTACAAGCGAATAGGAATTTATTTGAACCTGAGTGGATATCGTGTGCTGGAGAGGTTGTATTTGATCCATCGGGGAAAATGCAGCCTGTTCAACTTGTGGAAGCGGCAGAGCAATTGTTTTCCCTAAAGGGAACTACTCCAAATGTCTTGGATCAACAGAATTATGCAGCGCATTTGACCAATGAATTTACACGAGTATTTAATTATCCTTTTCCACAAAGTTTAGCGACTTTACCCTTAAAGATGTCTTCCATGTGGTTTGAGTATCGACATTTACCAGGTGGGCTTCTTGCAATGAAGGTTTTTCCAATCATTGTGTCAGAGCAAAACCCTAATTATATTATGCCTTTACCATCTTATTTTTGGCCAAATAACTTCTTTAAAGATAAGTGGCTGGAACTGGCTGCGCGAGAAAATGGTGGTGGTTTATATGATGTGGAGAAGGAGGTACTTAATAAGATTACGAATAAAGTATATTTAGAAGAAATTCTACTTCAACCTAAATTACCTCAAATTTTTGAAGAACAAATACCGCGAGAATCTGCTGTTACAAGTTCATCAAAAACTAAACTTAGTTGGTTTTTCTTGCCCTTTTTAGCCGTGATTTTGCTGTGTTTATTTATTTTTCTTAATAAATAAAAAACTCCTCGTGAACGAAGAGTTTTTATTTGAACTTTGGAAATTAATCGATTTAGATATCTTTAATGATTTTCCGAAGCATGGTTGATGGTGTATTTAGGAATCTCGATTTCTAAATCTTCATCAACGATCTCTACTTGGCAAGACAGGCGAGAATCTGGTTCTAGGCCCCATGCACGGTCAAGTAAGTCGGCTTCTACATCATTCATCTCTTCAAGGCTGTCAAAACCTTTACGTACAACCACGTGACACGTGGTGCAGGCTGCAGACATGTCACAAGCATGTTCAATTTTAATGCCATTTTTTAATAAGCTTTGGCATAAATTGGCGTTATGTTCGACTTCAAATTCTGCACCTTCAGGGCAAATTTGTGCATGAGGAAGAACTTTAATACGTGGCATATTGATCACCTATACCTTTAGTTTGAGTTTGACCAATCTTCAAGTTTCGTACCTTTTAAGGCATGGTCAATATGTCGGTTCATACGAAGCGCGGCAAAGGCATCGCTATGAATTTTAAGTTGTTGAACGGCATGTTCAATCGCTGCCAGCTCATCTGTTTTAAGACGGGCTCTTAACGCTTCAGCAGCAAGAATTAAGTCACGAGCCTGTTGCTGAGAGAGCAAATCAGTATCTGCTTTTAACGCTTGCTCTAAAGCCTCCAACTCACGTTGTGCTTCAACTTTGGTTTCTTGCAAGTGACGAAGATGTTTATCTTCCTCTGCATATTGGAAACCTTCAACCAGTAAGCGCTCAGTGTCTGCCGAAGATAGACCATAAGATGGTTTGATATCGATTTGTGCTTGAACACCAGACGTTGTTTCTTTCGCAGATACTGTGAGTAAGCCATCGGCATCGACTTGGAACGTTACTTCAATACGCGCTTGACCAGCAGTCATTGGTGGGATGCCATGTAATACAAAGCGTCCCAATGAACGGCAATGCTCAACCAGATCACGTTCACCTTGCACCACATGAATCAACATCGCGGTTTGGCCATCTTGATAAGTGGTAAATTCTTGACGGCGTGCAACAGGAATCGCAGTGTTTCGTGAAATCAAACGTTCAACCAGTCCACCCATGGTTTCTAGGCCAAGAGAGAGTGGGGTCACATCAAGTAATAATGAGCCATCTTGGCTATTACCAATGAGCTGATTGGCAGTAATTGATGCGCCAATCGCAACCACTTCATCTGGGTTGATAGTGCAAAGAGGTTCACGCTTGAATAATTCACGTACCGCTTTTTGTACTGCATAAGAGCGGGTAGAGCCGCCCACAAGAACCACATGTTCAATGTCATCGAGTTCAAGTTTGGCATCGCGTAATACCCGTTTGCAGACACTCATGGTTTTATCGAGTGCAACTTGAATAATAGATTCGAAAGTTGAACGATCTAAAGTCAGACGATCATCCAATAGTTTTAATTCAGCAGAATCATGGTCTGTTAAATGTTCTTTGGCTTGACGTGCGGCCATGATGAAAACAGCGTATTCTTCATCACTTAAAGTATCGATATTGAGCTGTTTTTTCGCCCATTTTACGATTAAGCGATCAAGATCATCACCACCAAGGGCCGTGTGTCCACCTGTTGCAAGAACTTCAAATACGCCTTGCGAAAAACGTAAAATCGATACGTCAAAAGTACCACCACCTAGATCGTAAATGACGTAGTTACGGTCAGTACTGAGATTGGTGTCTTGATCTAATCCATACGCAACAGCGGCTGCTGTAGGTTCATTTAATAAACGTAAAACATTTAAGCCTGCGAGTTGAGCAGCATCACGTGTGGCTTGACGTTGTGCTTCATCAAAATAAGCAGGAACGGTAATCACCGCACCATTTACCGGATTACTCAGGCTTGCTTCAGCACGATCTTTTAACTGTTTTAAAATTTCAGCAGAAATTTCGACTGGTGTTTTACGACCAGCAGCGGTTTCAAATGCCGGCATTTCATTTTCTGCACCTACGAGTGTGTAGGGATGCTGGAATTTGATATCTGCTTGCGAGCGACCCATAAAGCGTTTTACTGAAACAACTGTATTTTTAGGATCAGTCAGCATAAAAGGTTTAGCTTCATAGCCAAACGTGGTTGCATCCTTTGCATAGTGAACAATAGACGGCAGTAATACTCGGTCTTTGTCATCTTGTAGAACTTTCGGTTTTCCCGATAGCACTGTCGCCACTAAAGAGTGGGTTGTCCCTAAGTCAATGCCGATCGCAATACGATGTTGATGCGGGGCAGTAGCTTGACCTGGTTCAGCAATTTGCAAAAGCGCCATGCGTGCGGTATCCCTTGAAAATAATCGGTAACAGCGGATTAAAAATCATCATCGAGGTCGAAGCTCTCTTCTTCGTCCAACATGCGATCTTCAGCTTTATCAATATCATTCATAACACGTTGGAAAAAACGTAATTTACGAACAGTATCACGTGCTTCTGCCCAGTCTTCGTCAGCAAAATCAATTTTAAATTCGCGAACTAAACCATCGATCCACTGTTGAATTTCAACTTTTAGTGTATTTAATTGCTCTGTAGATGTTGCTTCATCTAATTGTTCACGCATTTCGAGTGCAGATTGCAAAAATTCAAAATCACTAATGGATTGATCCAGATGATGATCTTGTTTTTTTAAGGCAAGCAGATACGCAGCACGACTATCAACTTGTGAAAGTACTTTAAATGCCTGATTGATTTCGCTCGACTTGATCAATGCCAGATCTTTGTCAGTGGCTTTATCTGGGTGATATTGCTGTTGCAAACTTAAAAACTGTTTTTTTAAAGCTGCTAAATCTATATCGAGTGCTTCGGGTAATTGGAACAACTCAAAATGATTCATGGGAGATGAATTCCGCTATTGATAAATACGTTAAAACAGTGCGGAACACACTGTTTTGACGAAAAGAAAGAGGGGTGTTGCCAGTTAAACAGTAAATGATTCACCGCAACCACATTCACCTTTTTGATTTGGGTTGTTAAATTCAAAGCCTTCATTTAGACCATTTTTGACATAGTCCATCTCTAAACCATTGAGATAAACCAAGCTTTTCGGGTCAACAAATACTTTAACACCAAGTTGTTCAAATACTTGGTCATGCGTGTCGACATCATCGACAAACTCAAGTACATAAGCCAACCCAGAACAACCCGAAGTTTTCACGCCAATACGAATGCCTTCGCCCTTACCACGATTTTGCAGGTAATTGCTGATGTGACTCGCAGCATTTTCAGTTAAATGGATCATGAAAACTCCAATGTTATTTCGTTCATCAATTAAGCTTTCGCTTTCTTGCCACGATAGTCTTCAATCGCAGCTTTAATTGCATCTTCAGCCAATACAGAGCAGTGTACTTTTACTGGTGGAAGTGCAAGCTCAGTCGCAATATCAATATTCTTGATTGATTGAGCTTCATCAAGCGTTTTACCTTTTAACCACTCGGTTACAAGAGAACTTGATGCAATTGCAGAACCACAGCCGTAAGTTTTGAAGCGAGCTTCTTCAATTACGCCATTGTCATCGACTTGAATTTGTAAACGCATTACGTCGCCACACGCTGGTGCACCGACCATACCTGTACCTACGTTTTCTGCATTTTTGTCTAAAACGCCAACATTACGAGGGTTTTCGTAATGATCAATTACTTTTTCGCTATAAGCCATGTTGCTTCTCCAAACCTCGGGGTCAGCCTAATATTAATATGAGGGTAAAAACACGTTTTTCAATTGAGGGTTCAATGAATTAGTGTTCAGCCCATTCAACTGTTGAAAGGTCGATACCTTCTTTGTACATATCCCAAAGCGGAGAAAGTTCACGCAACTTCTCAACTGCAGCTTTGGTAATTGTTAACACGTGATCAATATCTGCTTCAGTTGTGTATTTACCAAAACTGAAACGGATTGAACTGTGTGCTAACTCATCAGATAAACCTAAAGCACGTAAAACGTATGAAGGCTCTAAAGTTGCAGATGTACATGCTGAACCGCTTGAAACAGCAACATCTTTCAGTGCCATCATCAGTGATTCACCTTCAACAAAGTTGAAGCTGACATTTAGATAGTTTGCAACGTTTTGTGTTGGGTGGCCATTCAAGAACACTTGTTCAAGGTCTTGTAAACCATTCCAAAGCTTGTCGCGTAATTTACGGATACGCTCTTGCTCTGCTTGCATCGTTTTGCCAGCAATTTCAAAAGCCTCACCCATACCAACAATTTGGTGTGTCGCTAAAGTACCAGAACGCATACCACGCTCATGACCACCACCGTGCATTTGTGCTTTTAAGCGAACACGTGGGCTACGGCGAACAAAAAGTGCACCAATACCTTTAGGGCCATAAATTTTGTGACCAGAGAAACTCATCAAGTCGACTTTCATGGTTGAAAGATCAATTTCAACTTTACCAGCTGCTTGAGCGGCATCGACATGGAAGAATGTTTTATTGGCACGAGTTAATTCACCAATTGCAGCAACGTCTGTTACGGTACCGATTTCATTGTTCACCATCATGAGTGATACAAGAATGGTATCAGGGCGTAAAGCTGCTTTAACCATTTCAGGTGTAATTAAACCTGTACGTGGTTCTGGTTCTAAATATGTAATTTCGAAACCTTGTTCTTCAAGCTCACGGCAAGGATCTAACACAGCTTTGTGTTCGATTTTACTTGTAATGATGTGTTTGCCTTTTGAGCCGTAGAATTGAGCAATCCCTTTTAATGCAAGGTTGTCAGATTCAGTCGCACCTGAAGTCCAAACGATTTCACGAGGGTCTGCTTTGATTAAATTTGCAACTTGCTCACGCGCATACTCAGCTTTTTCTTCGGCTTGCCAACCATAAGCATGTGAACGTGACGCAGGGTTACCAAAAGTCCCTTCGAACGTTAAACACTCCACCATACGTTCTGCAACTTCAGGCAGTACAGGAGTGGTTGCTGCGTAATCAAGATAAATTGGACGTTTCATGTCAAATACCTGTAACCGATAGAAGGGCTGAATCTAAACTTGGTGAATTTTGGCGTAGAGCAACAGTTTGAACGTTGTCACGCGCAATTAAATCAGCAAGCGTGATTTTTGCGAGATAATCGGCAATATGGTGGGAGAGTTCTTGCCATAAGTCGTGCGTTAAACACATTGCACCATTCTGGCAGTTGCCTTTGTGGTCACAACGGGTTGCATCAACAGTTTCATTTACAGCTTCGATAATTTCTAGCACGGTGATTTCACTTGCAGTGCGCGCAAGGTGATAGCCACCATTTGCACCACGAACGCTTGAAACTAACCCATGACGTTTAAGTTTTGCGAATAACTGTTCTAAATAAGCGACTGAAATGGATTGGCGTGCTGCTATTTCCGCAAGCGTGATCGTTTGTTCAGTTGGCTGCAAAGCTAAATCAAGTAGAGCAGTCACTGCGTAACGACCGCGAGTTGTAAGACGCATGATTCGGTACACATGGTTAGACTAGATAGGTAAATTTTATGAATTCCGACTAAAATAGTCAAGTTTTAAATTGTCATTATCAGTGTGAAAAGTAAAATATATTGGAATTATTGTATCCACGTATTATAAACAAAAAAGGCAATGAAAATAAAGCTCAATACCGCAAAGCTGATATTAATCAAGCGCTGACGTTTTTGCAGGCGGTGAATACGGTTTTGATATTGTTTTACTTCAACCAACAAAGTGTTGATTTCAGAGCGCTGCTGATCAATTTTATCTAAGAGTGGGGCAATGCGTTGCTGAGATGCAACGGCTTCAGCTTCATCATTGAATAGATTTAACCATTGTTTCCAGTTTGCCAGAATGCTCGAGAGCGTAAGGTGTGGAAGTAAATCTAAAAATTCTTCAGCGAGAACGGCATCACCAAGGATACGCATATTGGTAATGCTACGCTGATTGTTAAACACAAAAATCTTAATCAGATCGATGAGTGTGCTATTAATCTCTAAATCGATGTTACGATCCAGTGCTTTCATATCGAACAACAGACCTTTTTCGGTAAATTGGATATAAAAGTCAAAGAACGGAATGTAGCTATTGATGCGAATCGTCATCTTTTTATCGATGAGCTTTTTTGCTTGCAAGCGCAATCCCGCATCATGCGTAAGGACGAAGGAGAAAAAAGTTTCTAAAACAATGATGACAATGTTTAGCAACAAATGGGGGTGTTTATGTCTTTGTTGCGTATCACTCATAGATCTCTTTTTCCTTGCCAATAACGTTAAAACAATAAAATCAGTAAACTTTGAGTATCCTTACTCAATTGTTAAAAATAATTTACATGACTTTATTGCTTTGTAGAACAGTTTTTTAAAACGATCAAGTCTTAACTTTGATATTATAAAAACATTTTTATGGTTAAATACGACATACTGTTTGTAAAGAGCTTAGGAGTAATGGTCAATGGATAACTCAAACATAGAAAATCCTAACGAAGAAGCTGAAGTAAAAACTAAGCCAAAATCAAAGAGTTCTAAAAAATCTGCACTGGATTTCAAAAAATATACACAACAAATTTGGCTTGCTGGTTTGGGTGCTTTTTCACGTGCTGAAGAAGAAGGAAATAAATTGTTTGACTCACTGGTCAAGGTCGGTGAAGAGCTTGAGTCGAAAACAGTCGATTTCGCAGACAATACGGTTGGCAAGGTCACAGAGAAAGCCAAAGAGTCTGTAACAGATACCAAAGACAAAGTTGAAAAGATTTTAGATACGGGCGTAAATCACTCTTTGAATCGTATTGGCTTGGTGACGCCGAAGGATCTTCAGCATATCGAACAGCTTCTTGTGCAGTTGCATATCAAAGTGGATGCATTGATTGAAGAAAATAACCAATTGAAGGCTAAATTGAATAAAAAGTAAAAAAAATGCAGGTAACTGGTCCGTTTATGTCGTTTTTCAGTATTTATTTTAATTAAAAGGTCTTTCTAGTATTGCGTTCTCCCCCAAAGCATTGCTATAAAGGCGTCATGGCCTTTTAAACTATAGCCTTGGATCTTAACAAACGATATTAAGAGGATATTTTTTATCATGAATAAATCAGAATTAATTGATGCGATTGCTGAAAAAGGGGGAGTGTCTAAATCGGATGCTGGTAAGGCACTCGATGCGACAATTGCATCAATCACTGAAGCACTTAAAAAAGGTGACACGGTTACTTTAGTTGGTTTCGGTACTTTCAGCGTGAAAGAACGTGCTGCTCGTACTGGTCGTAACCCTAAGACTGGTGAAGAACTTCAAATCAAAGCAAGTAAAGTACCTAGCTTCAAAGCTGGTAAGGGTTTAAAAGATTCGGTTGCGTAATCTTTTTAAATCAATAAACGCACCATTCAGGGTGCGTTTTTTATTTATTGAATGAAAAAGTTAATTTGATCTTTATTCTGCATTCATTCGTCTTTGTTTTTCAGTTAAAATTGCCCCGAAATAAAATATTGGAATTCTTATGGAATCGTTTCGTACTCTCATTAAGGGTTGGTTGGGTAAAGTCCTGCTCGTTTTGTTTTTGACCCCTTTAGCACTTGTAGGGATTGAAGGATATTTTAGTGGTAGCAATAAAGCAGACGTTGCGAAATCGGTAAACGGTCAAGATATTTCTAATAAAGAATTAGAAAGTGCAACCAAGAACTATAAAGACCAGTATTTGTCATTGGTCAAAGGTGATGAGTCTCTTTTAAATTTACCTGTCATTCAAGAAAAAGCATTGGATGCACTTGTTGCACGCAGTTTGTTGCAACAGCAAGCTGAAAAGTTAGGTATGACTTTAAGTGATGTACAGCTTGAGCAAATGTTAGCTCAGCAGCCAAGCTTCCAAGAAAATGGACAGTTTTCACAAAAATTATATGAAAACTATTTACGTTCTGTGGGAATGACGAATCAGGCGTTGATTGCTAGCTTGCGTCAAGACCATGCTCTTAAAATGATTTCAACATCATTGATGGATTATGCATTGGTGAGCAAGTCTGATGTACAGCAGTTAGCTAATTTGCAAACGGAACAACGTACTTTGCATTTGGCAAGTATTAAGTTAGATGATTATAAAAAAGGTGTGACAGTATCGAATCAAGAAATTGCTGACTATTACAACAAGCATAAAAACGAGTTTAAGCAAGTTGCCAGTGTTGATGTTGATTATGTTGTGCTTACACCAGCATTATTGCCGAAAGCAAACCTTGCGGTAACTGAAGCTGATTTACAGCAAGCTTATACTGCATTTGTGGACAAGCAACAAAAAGATGTAAAGCGTGAAGTTAAGCATATCTTAATTACCACAGATGCGCGTGATGACGCGGCTGCTCAGAAACTTGCCAATGAAGTTTACGCTAAAATTCAAGCAGGTGAGTCATTTGCTCAAGCAGCGGCTCAGTACTCTGAAGACCCAAGCTCTAAAGCGAATGGCGGTTTAGTTGAAGCTTATGCACCTGGGGTATTCTCAGCTGACTTTGATAATGCGGTTACTGCATTGAAAAATGGCCAGATTTCTAAACCTGTTAAAACACAATATGGTTATCACATCATTGAAGCCAATGCACCAGTTGCCAATATTCCTTCCTTTGAGGCTGAAAAAGCACGTTTAACGGCTGAGGTTGAAAAATCGAAAGCTGCGAATTTATTCAGTGATACAGTGAATAATTTAAACGAAATGGTTGTTGGTGGTGATTCACTTGATGTTGTTGCGCAAGAAGTAAAAGGTGCACGTATTGAATCTGCTAATGCTGTGACCTTAACAACCGATAATCCATATTTAAGTGATTTGAGTGTTAAAGCAAAATTGTTCAATGATGATGTGAAAAACGGTGATCGTAATGCATCTTCAAATATTCAAATGGCGAATGGTGATACGATTTGGATCAAAGTACGTAATTACCATGCAGCAGGTGTAAAACCTTTAAACGAGGCAACTGCTGATGTCAAAGCGAAAGTCATTGAAGCAAAAGCATACAAAGCTGCTCAAGCGAAAATTGCAGCAATCCTTGCTGACTTTAAAACTCAGCCAGCGGCTCAGGTGGTTGCTAAATCTCAAGTCACTTTTGAAAATGCAGGCACATTCGCTCGTTCACAAGGTTTAAAACGTCCTATTGAACGTGCAGCATTCAGCATTCCTGCACCAAGCAAAGATGGTTTATGGTCTGCAACGACTGCCAAGTTGCCAAATGAATTAGTGATCGTTGCTGTTTCAAATGTGAATAGTAGCGTAGCAAGCACTTTACCAGCAGAACAGTTACAAGAGTTGAATAAGCTTTATCAACAGTTCCGTGGTCAGCAGGTCTTGGAAGACTATACTGAATACTTGAAATCACAAGCAAAGATCAAATAAGTTTGTTCTAAGCATAAAAAAGCCAGTTTAAACAAACTGGCTTTTTTATTGGAGGCGATAAACTATTTTTTCTGAATAAATTTAGCTTCTTCAGATTGTGGGTATTGGCTGAGCAGCTTGCTTTTATATTGATTTGCTAAAGCAGTGTTTTTGTCTACTTCTTTGGCAATACTATATAACTGATAAACCGCACGAGACGCTTTAGCAGAATTTGGATAGCGTGTTGCTACAATATTATAGTTCTGTTTGGCAGCCTTATAGTCTACAGGCTCAACGGCTAAGTAAAATTCAGCTAACCAAAAATATGCATTACCAACATAAATACCATTCGGATGGTTTTTAATGAAGTTTTGCATTGGTTGAATGGCTTTTTTTGCACCACCTTGTTTATAGGCATCAAGTGCAACAGTATAGGCTGCTTTTTCTAACTCGATTTGATTGGTGGTATTGCTGGTTGTTGCTGTATTGGGCTGTGGTGGTTGCTCGGCGGCTGGTGCTTGTGGTTTCACAGGTGGTGTCTGTTGCTGTGCTGCGGGTGCTGTCGGTGCAATAACAGGTGCAGCCGTATCTGTGGCCGCGCCTGCCGTAGCTCCATCTTGAGCTTCAGGGTTATCTTCTGGTGGATCAATTTTTTGCGAAAGCAGTTCTAAGCGTTGATCAAGATCAGTATAGCGATTGGTGAGCTCTTTCTTTAATTGCTCTATCGCATTGTCATGTTCTTCAAGTTGACCACGTAACTTACGAATTTCTTCTTCAAGTTTTTGGTTCTTTTGCATGATTTCCCAGTTCAAGCTTGGAGAACCTGCAACAACATTATTGGCCTGTTGTTGGCTTAAAGAGCGCGATTCAATAGGAACATTGGCATATAAATGTGCACTGCTGAGCAGGGCAATAAAAAGTACGGAATGCTTTTTTAGCATAAAAATTCATCCATAAGTTGAAATATAAAGCTGTGGTCGAACAAGTCTTCACCTTTTACTTGCAACACACCAGATATAGATTTTTGATTAAGCCATTAAAACAGCAACTCATTTAAATGCAATAAGCATTTACAATCTTCAAGCACTTTTGAAGGAAATTGGTTGGTTGTTGTTTAATGTTTAAACACAATTAAAATAAATAGATAACAAATATATAGAGATTGATGAGGAATTAGGCAGTTGAGTTGAAAACTCGCTGAAAAACAGAGACAAGGCTTGCAACTCGGATAAAAATCTCTATACTTTGTCAGGCAATGGTAGCCCTGCTGGTAGCTTCGCAATTGTACTCTACGAACCCCGCCAGGACCGGAAGGTAGCAACGGTAGTAGAACTATGATGTGCCGAAGTCATGCTGGTAGGGCTGCCACCATTTATTCCTCTTCGCTCGTTCGAGCAATCGCTTTCATAATTACCCCCATATCAAAACCACGATATTGCAAAAATCGAACTTGTTTCGCTTTGATTTTAGGGTCAGTTGCGACTTCTTCTCCAAATTTTTTGACCTTAAGCTGATAGGCTTGATCAACCCAGTCTACTTCTTGAAGTTCCTCAGTAATCAGCTCTGCATCCAGTTGTTTTGCTTTTAATGCCTGTTTGATTCGTTGTAAGCCTTTACCTTTTCTAATTTGGCTGGCGAGCGTCAGCTCAGCGACACGTTGATCACTTTGATAGTTCTGTTGTGCTAATTCTTCGACAAGGTTGGCCACTTCATCTGGATTGATTGCATAGAGATTTAGTTTGCTGATTAATTCAGCTTTTGAATAATCACGACGCGTGAGCAGGGCAAAAGCATAGGAGCGTAATCGTTGCCCAGTGAGCGTTTTAGGTTTCTCGGTTTGATCTGAATTAAACATGCCTTCCTCATTAAAAAACGCCCCGAAGGGCGTTTCAGTTTAGATTTCTAGTAAATCTGGTTCTTCTTCGATCTCATTTTGAGCTGCTTCGTTTTTATTCTTGGTGAGAAGCTGTTCACGAATGATTTTTTCAATTTCTTGAGCCATCAATGGATTCTCTTCAAAATGACGAATCACATTATTTTTACCCTGCCCAATTTTGTTACCTTGGTATGAATACCAAGCACCTGCTTTTTGAACGATATCTTGTTGAACGGCTAAGTCAACGAGTTCGCCCAACTGGTTGGTACCTCGACCATACATGATCTGGAAGACCGCTTCTTTGAACGGAGGTGCCATCTTGTTTTTAACAACTTTAACGCGTGTTTCGTTACCTGTAATTTCATCGCCTTCTTTTACTGCACCGATACGACGAATATCTAAACGAACTGAAGCGTAGAATTTAAGCGCATTACCACCAGTCGTTGTTTCTGGGCTACCAAACATGACACCAATCTTCATACGGATTTGGTTAATGAAGATCACCATACAGTTCGAACGTTTTGCATTACCTGTGATTTTACGCAGTGCCTGACTCATCAAACGCGCTTGTAAGCCCATGTGTGAATCACCCATTTCGCCTTCAATTTCAGCTTTAGGCGTTAATGCAGCAACGGAGTCGACAACGATGAGATCAATTGCACCTGAACGAACCAACATGTCAGCAATTTCTAATGCCTGTTCACCGTGGTCGGGCTGTGAAACCAATAGGTTATCAATATCTACACCGAGTTTACGTGCATATTCAGGGTCTAAGGCATGTTCTGCATCGATAAATGCACATGTACCGCCATTCTTTTGACATTGTGCAATTGCTTGCAATGTCATGGTGGTTTTACCTGAAGATTCAGGACCGTAAATTTCAACAATACGACCCTTAGGTAATCCGCCAATCCCTAATGCGATATCGAGTGTTAAAGAACCCGTAGAAACAGCTTCAACTGCTAATACAGTGTTATCACCTAAGCGCATCACGGTATTTTTACCAAATTGCTTTTCAATCTGACCTAAGGCAGCTTGTAGCGCTTTACTTTTATTATCATCCATCTCAAAACCTCAAAACTTTATTTCTTAACGACTAACCCAAGTGGATGTATTGAATCTCAACTTGTTGGGACTTGAGTATAGTGGCAGATTCTAGTTGTTTATTCTACATCTGATCTGTGTCTATGCGACACGAGATGACGCATCCAAAAATAGAAAATATTCATCCCATCTATTCATCATGATAAGACCAGGATTCTACATTTTCTTGTTTAAAACGATTGATATCACGACGATCTTTTTTACTTGGTCGATGATCAGGTCGGGCTAGATTATGCAATTTTCGTTGTGAGGCATGCAACTCTCTGCGGGTAATACTTTCTGCTGTTTCTTCATAAAGCAGTTGCGCCATTGGTGCACCACCGCGGATGGCGGAAAGTGCTTTCACAACCACAGTTTTTTTATCGAGACCCTGTTGAATGGTGAGTTCCATTCCAACACGCACATCTCTAGAAACTTTAACGCGATCATTGTTGTGATGGACTTTGCCACCTTCAATCGCAGCTTTGGCAATTGAGCGTGTTTTAAAAAAACGAGCCGCCCAAAGCCATTTATCAATGCGCATGGCATCCATGCTTTCTGCTTCATGCTGTTTTGGCATCTGTTACCTGTTGGTTGGTTTCAAGATAATCAAAAAGTTCGGTTAAATGATCAAGTGCAGGGTATGGCAGCTCAGTTGCGGCTTTCGCAGCTTTGCTACTAGACGGCTGTAGAATACTGAATAACTGGCAGATACCAAAGTCTTCTGCACCTTTGAGCACGGCAACTGTATCGTCAATAAATACTGCTTGTGCGGGATCAAATGGGTGCAATTGTTGTAGCTTTTGCCAAAAAGCAACTTCTTCTTTGGCATGCCCGAGTTCTTCGCTACTGATCATAAGTTCAAAGTAGGGGCTTAGTTCTACATTTTCAAGTTTGAGTTGTAAGCCTGCACGATCTGCATTGGTCAGTAACCAACAGCGATAACCTTGGGCATTGAGTTGCTGCAGGAGTTGATGGCAGCCGACGCGAGCACGAATTTTTTCGCGATGCTCGTATTGCAGTTGTAATACATCAACTCCAACTTTAGCCGTCCAGTACGCCGAAGAATACCAAGATAGTGTATGCTTGTGTTGTTGGTAGAATTGAAACAGTGTTTGTTGGCTTTGCTCCAGCGTACATTGATGTACTTGAGCGTGTCGTTCAGGCAAACAATGATTCCAAATAAAATCATCAAAGGCTAAATCGAGTAAGGTGCCATCCATGTCAAACATGGCGATTGGTTGCTGCTGTAAATCTGAATATGACATAAGGTTGGTCTATGTTTATTAAAACGCTTGCTCCACAAGATCAGTTAATTTCACAACTTGTTCCGATCATGGCGCAGGCAAGTCAAATATTGTTGGAAGAATACCAAAGTTATTGTGCTGGTTGCGAGTTTAATATTCAGGAAAAAAGCGATGATTCGCCTGTAACGCAGGCTGATTTAAAGGTAAATCACTTTTTATTAAAGCACTTAGCGACAGTGACGCCTGAATTACCTGTGCTATCAGAAGAGAGTGATTACTCTGCTCGAGCGGCATGGCAGCGCTGTTGGATGCTAGATCCTCTGGATGGGACTAAAGAGTTTATTCATGAGCGTGACGAGTTCACGATTAATCTGAGTTTGATTGACGGTCACCAGACCATATTTGCGATTATTGCTGTGCCATGCGAGCAGGTGATGTACATCGGACATACCTCGCAATTACCGTATAAATATAGTTTTAGTCGACAAGAGTGGTTCCAATATCAGCTTGAAGAGCATGATATGGTGGCTCCTTTACAAATCGGTTTGAGCCATAACAGTAAAAATCCAAAATATAAAAACTTTATCGAGCCAATCTTACAAAATCGTAAGGTAGAGCGTCGTGAAGCAGGCAGTGCTTATAAGTTTTGTATGATGCTTGAAGGTGAAATTGACATTTATCCTCGGTTCCATCCAACATCAGAATGGGACACCAGCTCAGGCCAAGCCTTGTTAGAAAGTATTGGTGGTGGCTTGATGACCTTGGATCAAAAACCATTTCTATATAATCAACGCGAGACTGTGTTGAATGGTGGCTTTATCGCTTATCGTGATCAGCATTGCAAAAATATTGCATACGATGCGCTCAGTCGTTCTGGCATTTTAGATTGAGTGTTATCTGGCTCATGCTATAGTGAGTTAAATTAAAGCCTGTATGTGAATATGACTCTGCATTTATTGCCTAAAAGTATGTTTGAAGCAATTGATTTACTGCCAGATGCTTCAACGCCTGTGACTTTGTTTACACGCCACTCTTTACGTGAATTGGTGAATGGGCAAGGTTTGGCAGGCTATGATCTACAGTTGACTGAACAAGGTCGGGATTTGGCTTATGCTTGGGGGCAATATTTAATTCAAAATACGGATCGGGCGATTCAACATTGTATTTCCAGCCCGATTCAGCGCTGTGTGGATACTGCTGCTTTGATGATTGAAGGCGCTGATGAAACACGTAAAGTCGTTAATACCCATCAAATTGAAATTGTTGAGCAGCGTTTGTTGGTTGAACCGGGTAGCTTCGTGTTGGATATACAGCAGGCTGCACCTTATTTTCGTAAACAAGGTGCTTTAGGTTTTATTAATAGTTTTGTCAATAATGCTTTACCTGGGATGAAACATCCCATTACAGGCGTATTTGATGTATTGGAATTGCTTTATCATACCCATCCTACACAACAGAATGGTTTAAGCTTGGCTGTAAGTCATGACACGATTCTTGCTGCCATTGTTGCGGTGATTTCTGGTAAAAATCAAATTGAACAAACGGATTGGCCAGACATGATGGAGGGTTTGTTTGTATGGTTTGAGGGTGAGGACTTTGCGGAAAGTCAATTAAAATGGATTTGGCGTGGTGAGCGGCAAGCGTTAGAAATAAAGCAGTTTTTGAATCGCTAGTTCTAATTGATAATAAAAATGTTGCTTTGAAATATTAAAATCAAATCGGATAATAACTCACTAATCAAGAGCATTAGACTGCTGTTGATGTGAATCCAAACCGATCATTTGGATTCAAATATCAACATGATTGAATTAAAGTCTGATTAACCACATTTTCCAATTTTTTGTCCTTCGATATTGCTGAGGTTTGCTTGCAACTTGGTTGAAGCTGAACAGTGAATATTCCCTGAAATTATTGACTTATCTAAACTTAATATTGTCGCAGCTTGTGCAATATGTATATCACCACTGACACTTGAGTTAATTAATTTGATTGCTTTTGCTTGGTTAGCTTGAATGCTGCCTTGGATAGACGAGCTATTTAAAATCAAACTGCCACCTTTCCCGATATTTACATCGCCTTCAATTGACGAATTGTTGAGTGTGCAATTTGCACCTGCGGGAACAGTGAGAGCACTGACCGTATTGTTCTCGATCGTATTTGTGCAGCTTGCAGCAAAACTGAGACTACTGCATGAAAAAAGTGCGACTGCGATGATAACCTTCCCATTCTTATTCATTTGGCTCTCCAGTTTTTGTAGATTGATTGTTGCTCAAAACTTAAATTTAAATGAATTCTATATGCCTGAAATAGGTAGTTTGAGTGAGGGAAGTGTAGTGCTGTTGGTGGGGTTATGTTCAATTTGGAAATGTAAATAAAATTGAATTAGATTAAAAGTGTAATAAATCCAGTATTTCTTGTTTTTACGATAAATTAATTTCCCTTCCTGCTATTTAAGTTGATAGTATATATAAATACATGATTTATATTAACTTTAACTAATTAACTTAATTTGTCATTAACGATAATTTATCAAGTTTTTCTTGGGGAAGTGTGATGCAATTACAACTTAAACATTTAACGGTTTGTTTGTTATCGGCCATGCTCGTCGCTTGCGGTGGTGGTGCAGATCATTCAAATGCAACAAATAATACCGAGCCGCCAAAAAATGATCATGGTACTGGAGGGAATACCAATCCTACGCCAGGTGATGGAACCAATGAGTTACCGGGTGATGGGACGCCTGAGACACCAAATAATGGCTCAGGAACTACTGTGCCAGAACTACCAAATGGCGGTAATACTGGTACAGGTGGTGTCACACCAGAAGTTCCGAATACTGGCAATAATGGTTCGGGAACGACAACACCTGAAACACCGAATAATGGTAATAACAGTTCAGGAACGACAACACCTGAAACGCCAAATGGCGGTAATACTGGTTCAGGTGGTGTTACACCAGAACTGCCTAATACTGGCAATAATGGTTCAGAAAATACAAAACCTGAAACACCGAACAATGGTAATAATGGTTCGGATAACACGACACCAGAAACACCGAGCCAAGGTGGAGGCGGAAATACAGAAACACCGTCCATTCCACCTGTGGTAGAAAAGTATCCAGAACCTCGTAAAAATATAATAGATGAATCGGTGCTTGGTTTTTATGATTACGATAAGCTTGGACTGCCACGTCTACTGCGTAATGATCTAAATGGCAGTTTTGCTGCGATGTTGCAATTTGCACAAAGTCATGTGGTCAATCCTAAGAATAATGAAAAAGACTCAATGCCGCGTCTAACCACAGAAAAAGATGCCTTGTTGTTGGTGACACCATTGGCAGAAATGGGTGATTTACAGAAGCTACAAGTCGAAATTTATCAAGGCAATCAACTACTCAGAACGGTTAAATTGAAAGAGCCGTCAAGAATTGCAGCTTCTGATCAATCCAATACTGATGGGCGTCCGCCTGTGAGTTACTCTAAAAGAGCATGGACGGTTGCCTTAAAATGGAATGAAATTCGTGCCGGTTTACATCTCCGCGTGGTTGATCCACTGAATAATCGTAGCGGTGATTTAACTTCCGACAATATTGATTTGGCTGCACCAGGTGAATTGGTAGTGCAAAATATCCGTTTGGGCTTATTAACGGACCCTCCGAAGTCAACAGGCCACTATATGTTGCTTGAACCTGCCAAAGCGGGGACAGATTATTTTCAGACCATTCCTGCTGCACGTATGATCGTGACCAAATATGAGGATTTAAAGCTGAATAAAGTCATGGTCGCAAGTGGTGTGATCTACGACTCGGCAAGTGCAACCACGGGTGATGTTTATAGTGGTGATATGCGTGAAAACACGGCTAAATCGACTTTTGGTGTGGGGATTAATTTAGCCAATTGGGGTGTCACCAGTGCTTCAATGGCGAGCCAAGAACAGCCACAAATTACGCAAAGTGTGGTGGCCCATTATGCACGCGGCAAATACAGCAACGGTGAGGCAACTCATGGCCTCAGTGGCGGGAATGGTATGCTGACCTTGATTGACTCTGTAGGTAATGAGTTTAGTCATGAAATTGGTCATCATTATGGATTGGGGCATTATCCTGGTTCTGTCGGGGATAATATGTTCTGGGCAGCGCATCATGCTGATAGTGGCTGGGGCTATATTGCGTTTAGAAATAAAATGCGCGGTAATCTCAATTGGACTACCACTAATTTAGGTGATGGTGCAAATGGTGTACCGAATTTTCTGAATAAATATGCCTATGGTTGGGATGCGATGTCTGGTGGTGCGACGGCAAGTAGCATTTCTAAATATACTCATTACACCGGCTATAGTACCTATTTAAAAATTCAGCCTGCATTTGATCGTTATGTTTGGGATGCAACTTCTCCAACGGGTTATAAAAAATGGAATGCCACAACTCGGATGATGGAGGTTGCTCAGCCTAAAACACCAAACTCAAGTAATGTTTGGTATAACCGTGCTGATGGTAATTACTTGAAACCAAAAATGTTTGGTGTGCCAGTCTATACGATTTTGGGGGGATATGATCCAGAGGCGCAGGTTGGCTTGGTTTATCCTGCTGCAAAAGGGAATTGGGGTAATGTATTTGATCTACCACAAGCCAATCCAAATTCAGTAACAGCAAGTTGTTGGCTGAATGTGCAGTTTGCCAGTACGAGTCAAAATATTGCTTTAGCACCACAACGAATGAACTCGAATAGCAACGCCAATAAATTCCATGTCAACCTTGCGCAAAGTGAAGCACCGCAGCAAGTGAATTTGTATTGTAAAAAGGCCAATCAAGCAGCTGTGCTACTTTCAAGTACATCTATTCCTGTGAGTACAGTGGCTCTAGCACCTGCAGTTGAAATTGGTAAAGAAGCAGAATACTCAGCTCTTAGAGCGATTGAGTTGCCTCAATTAGAGCAGGCCTTAGTCGAGAATAAAAACAAGCCAGTTGTAAATCTTTCGACGGATGCAAAGTTACTATTTGATTCATATAGAACCTTTAAAGATCAACTATCACCTGATGCTCAGAATGAGATGGTACGTTATACCCAGCAGCAAATTAAGCTTTATCGACTCAATCGCTGGATCAATGTATATCGTTCGGATTTGACCAATTTAAATTCCGATGCATTAACTGCATTCCATGCTTTTGTTGAAAAGTTAGAACTCAAAGGTGATTTGAATTTTGCATCAAGCACCAGTTTATTAAACAGAACCAATTGTTTAAAAGCTGAGAAGTTGGCGAATGGTGATTTAAATGCATTTATTAGTGGATCAACAGGCTGTGTCGGTGATGACTCTGAGAAATGGATTTATGATGCATTGGGTAAAATCCATAATAAGCAATATATAGATCAGTGTTTAACGACTACAGCTGGTAATGTTATCAATCTCACACCTTGTAGCAGTGCAAGTAGTCAAGTGTGGGAGCTTGATACAACTGCGCTGGCGATTAAGCAATCGAATCAGTGCTTCGATTTGGAGGGTGGCTACTTAACCAATAATCGTGCACGTCTAATTCGCTATCGTTGTACCAGTGGTGCCAATCAAAAATGGACGATTCCAGTCGTAAATAACAGCCTCGTTCTTGCTGGTTTGTCTGCAAAGAATCTGGTATTGGCGACTAAGCTTTTACAATCTAGTCCTTAATGATTTGGGTATTTTATCTCAACGTCATAAGTTGATGATATGAAGTCCTTCGGGACTTCATATTTTTTTATGCAGAGTATTTTCTTAGAAAGTTGAAAAAAATAATAAAAGTGCACTTTTAAAATGTAGAAATTTTCGTCATGATAGGCTTATAAAAAGAGAAACTTGACGCATAATTGGATAAAAAGATGTTATTAAACACGATTTACTTATGGGAGCCTGAGGTTTTTACAGGTAAAGTCCCTTCGGAAGATGATTCACATCAAGTTGCTTTTGAACTGCATCAACAATATCGCCATATCTCTAGTCATGGTAGAACTTTGCAAGCATGGTTGAACTTATTTAGCAACAAGATTTGTGATCCGCAATACCAATCTTATTTTTCTGAACAGACGCAACAATGGGTGCAAGGGATTAAGACTAAGTTCGCTCAAGGGTTATGTGCCAGTGTGCAAGTAGATGTTCTAGCAAATGAAGCACAAAATGATGCGGTCTATCGGGTCTTTTATGAGGCCGCGCATGAAACAGGAATTGGCTTCTATGAGTCAAATTATAATGTGTGGGGAGTGGGTGAGTTACAATCCCCTGAAAATGCGGTTTCAAATATGTTGCAGCCATATTTGTTAGAACCTTTAAAAATCAAAGTGACTGAACCAATTTCTGAGCCTAAAAAGCAATTAAATCATTTTCAAATACCACAAAGCATGCCTGAAGCGGAACAATTGATTAGTCAATGGTTTGAGCAGCAAAGTTATGCCCAGCATTTAAAGTTGGATGTATTTAATGTTGCACATGATTTTATTTCAAATTGGGGCAATATTGGACGGCCTGAATTGGCGTTGGATGCAGGATATCGATGCTTTTTACTGACCCAAAAGCAGCTTGGTATTTTCTATCAGTTGAAAATGGTGCTTAGGAAATTAACAGTCAGTCCAATGCTGTCTTTTGCGATGGATTTTACGGATCGTTTTATTCCTGATCAATTGCAAGAGCAGTTGCCTGAACGCCTGATTTTTCGTCTACGTTCAATAGATGTGCATAAAAATACGGGGCAAAAAAATAATGTAGAACCGAGTTTTGCGTTGATGGGGCGCTGGGATACACAAACAGATATTCAGGATTTCTTTACTAACTTAGATGCTTATATCAATTTTATTTTTTCAAATCTAGGGCAAGGTCGGTTAGAAGTATTACAGGCATGGGCTTACGGTGATATGCCAGTAGATATTAAAATCGATTTGGATTTTCGCTTTGAGTTGATGATGATTGCATTAAGCCAAGATCAGTTGTATTTGCAAGAACGCTATCAACAGCATAAGGCTTTGTTGATGCAGAGCAATGCTCGAGCGAGCGATTTGGGTTTGTTGGAGGAGAGTTATATATTATGCCAAAAGCTGCTCAAGATCGTGACAGAGGCGGGAACGGGCTTACAGCCTTATGTGAAAAATTAATGGCAATAAAAAAGCCCGAAAAATTCGGGCTTTTTTATGTGCATCAAATTAGTTAGCTAATGCTTTAACTTGAGCGTTCAAGCGGCTCTTATGACGAGCAGCTTTATTTTTGTGGATGATGCCTTTATCAGCCATACGGTCGATTACAGGTACAGCTGTTTTATAAGCTTCTGTAGCAACAGCATAATCACCAGCAGCGATCGCATTTACAGTACGTTTGATGTAAGTACGAACCATAGAACGTAAGCTTGCGTTGTGTTTACGTGCTTTAACGTTTTGACGAGCACGTTTTTTAGCTTGAGCAGAGTTTGCCACTCGTGCACTCCTTGAAAATAAGTTGGTCTGGGCGGGCTGAAGTTAAAACCAATAAAACATTAGCAACATTCACCAGCCCGTAAACAAGTGCCATATTTTGAGGAAACTGAGCCGCGAAGTCAAGTCTTGTGATACTTTTAAGTACATTTAACAGGTGAAAACTGTGCAAGAAAACGTTACATTAGCCTTAGATATTGATTGGAATAAATAAAAATGAAAATAGGTGATAAAAAGGCAATCGTCATTGGTGCTACAGGTTTGGTTGGTCAAGCACTCATTGATGAGTTACAACATTCGGATGACTTCAATGCGATTACCGTTGTTGTCAGAAAAAAATCAGATACATTAAAAACTTACAGTAAAGTTAATCAGCTTGTTTTAGAAGATTTCTTATTACTCAATGATGAGGATGTTAGTGCTTATACGCATGCATTCAGCTGCTTGGGAAGCACCATAAAACAAGCAGGATCGAAAGAAGCATTTTACGCGATTGACTATGAAATTAATGCCCATTTTGCTGATTTAGTTCAGGATAAAAATATTCATTTATTAATGGTCAGTGCGTTGGGAGCGAATGCTAATTCACCAGTTTTCTATAATAAAGTAAAAGGTGAGTTGGAAAACTACCTCAAAAGCTTGTCAATTTATAAGCTATCGATCTTCCAGCCGTCACTATTAATTGGTAAACGAAGTGAAGTGCGGGTCTTGGAAGATATGGCTCAAACGATTTTTAAGCTCGTTGAAAAGACATGGACCAGACCGTTTAAACTTAAACCTGTAATGGCTGAGCAATTGGCGCATACTATGTTGCTTGCGGCACAAACGCAGACAGCTGCATTCAAACTCTATGACAATTTAAGCATACAACAAAGCAAATAATGGAGAATTTCAGTGACAACGATCCCTTTCGTAACGTGTGATTTGTTAGATGATAATCCTGAAAAAGACCTACAAGTGGTAATACCCTCACTCGATGGTAAATTCTTTAAAAGTTATGGTGCGCGTAAGACCTTTGGTGGGCAAGTGGTTACTGTAAAGTGTTTTGAAGATAACTCCCGTGTGAAAGAACTTTTGGCAACTGATGGTACTGGCAAAGTCTTGGTTGTTGATGGTGGTGCTTCAATGCGTTGTGCATTGATGGGAGATTTGATTGCGGAGTCTGCGGTAAAGCATCACTGGAATGGCGTGGTGATCTATGGTTGCGTACGTGATGTCGATGCGATTGCAGAATTGGATTTAGGCGTACATGCATTGGCTGCAATCCCGCAAAAAAGTAATCGTAAAGGCATAGGTGAAGTTGATATCACATTGTATTTTGGCAGTGTGACGATCAATTCTGGTGATTATCTCTATGCAGATAATAACGGTATTGTGATTGCAAAAGAAAAACTAGTCGATTGCTAAAAGGATAGCGTTATGTTGAAAATGGTGAACCATCAATTCAAGGTTTTACAATCTGTGGTGGCAAGTGTGATTGAAGGTGGGAGAGGTGTCTCTGGTACACCATTTCCAAATCAACCTGCAAAAGCACTTAAGCTCTATGAATTCGAAGGTTCTCCATTTTGTCGTCGTGTCCGCGAAGTCATCACCTTGTTGAATTTGGATGTAGAAATTTATCCATGTCCTAAAGGTGGTCAAAAGTACCGCCAAATCGTCAAAGCAAAAGGTGGGAAACGCCAATTTCCATTCTTGATTGATGAAAATACAGGTGACCAATTATATGAGTCACAACAAATTATTCATCACTTGTTTAAACATTATGGGAACAGTGGGAAGACACCGAAGAAATTTAGTCATTACCCAAAACTGCCTTATGTCTCTACTTTAGCAACAGTTGCTAATGCAGCGCGTGGTGTATGGATTAACCAGCAGATTGTTGATCGTCCAGCACCAGCTGAATTATTGGAGCTGTGGAGCTTCGAGGCCAGTCCTTATACTCGTTTGGTACGTGAAGTTTTGACTGAATTAGAACTGCCTTATATTTTGCATAATGTCTCAAAAGAACGTTGGCAGGACATGGGACCAGCAGCTTTGCGTTTAAAACCTGGAAAATATATTCCATTGCCTAATGGCAAACGCGAAAAGGTTGTAGAAGTGATGGGGAGAGATATTCAGGTTCCGTATTTGGTTGATCCGAATACTGGCGTAAAAATGTTTGAATCTGCCAAGATTGTTGAATATTTAAAAACGCAGTATGGAAAATAAATGTTGAGAAAGCATCTTGTAGAAGATGCTTTTTTTATAGGTGGTTGTGATGTGAATGTTGCTTGATTGGTCGTTTTAGCGGTTTAATACCAGTGAAAAGTAGAGTGAAGTGATTGATCGATGTTAAGCCAGCTGAGCAGCCTATTCAAAAGTTCTAAAGAGACACCTGAGCAGTTATTTTTAAAAGAACATGCTTTAGCATTTGATGCAGAGCAGGGCACGATTCTAAATGGTGTGGTGTTAAATAGCTTGAGCATTCGTTTGGAATATTTTTCTAATCGAAAATTAGATCGATTTGATGATTTAGAAAAGCTATTTCGGATTGCACCGCAAATTAATGAAAAGATCGATTTGGAAATTCATTCACAACGCTTTGTTGAGCGATTAGGAAATACAGAAGAAAATTTAAAAGAGTTGAAGCAAGCGATTAAAGTGTTAAACGACTATTATGTGAAGTTTAAGCGGGCGAGATAGTAATGAAAGTTTAAATTCAGATGGGTGGTTTTTTTGTGGTTTTAAATGTAAAAAAGGGAATAAATCTAAAGACTTAATCCCTTTTTTTGATCAGGTCGGAGATTATTTTTCAATAATCGCCGTTACACCTTGACCACCAGCAGCACAGATCGAAACAAGAATACGACCTGAACCTTTTTCATTTAAGATTTTCGCAGCAGTCGCGATGATACGACCACCTGTAGCAGCGAATGGGTGACCCGCAGCTAAAGAAGAACCTTTGATGTTGAGCTTGCTACGATCAATTGAACCTAAAGGTGCATCTAAACCTAAACGCTCTTTACAGAATTTTTCATCTTCCCAAGCTTTCAAGGTAGAAAGAACTTGTGATGCAAATGCTTCGTGGATTTCATAGTAGTCGAAATCTTGAAGTTTAAGGCCAGCACGCTCAAGCATACGCGGAACTGCATAAGCAGGCGCCATCAATAAACCTTCTTTCTTACCAACGAAATCAACTGCGGCAGTTTCAGAGAAAGTTAAGTAAGCAAGTACTTCGTGACCATTTGCTTTCGCCCATTCTTCAGACGCTAAAAGTACACATGAAGCACCATCAGTCAGTGGAGTCGAGTTACCCGCTGTCATGGTTGCAGCTTCGCCTTTACCAAAGACTGGTTTTAATTTTGCTAATTTCTCAGCAGTCGAGTCAGCACGTAAGTTGTTGTCACGATTTAAACCCAAGAATGGTGTAATTAAGTCATCGAAGAAACCTTCTTCATATGCTTTTGCCATTTTTTGGTGAGAAGAAGCAGCAAGAATGTCTTGTTCTTCACGTGGAATACCCCACTCAAGTGCAGTGATTGCTTGGTGGTCACCCATAGATAAACCCGTACGTGGCTCACCATTTTTAGGTGCATCCATAAGATCTTTAACATTAATTTTTGCTAGAGCTTTTAAACGGTCTTTACCAGTTTTAGCAATGTTAAGCTCTAATAATGCTTTACGTAAGCCATCACCGAAAGCGATTGGTGCATCAGAAGTGGTATCCACACCACCTGCGATACCCACTTCGATTTGACCTAAAGCAATTTTGTTTGCTACAAGAAATGCTGCTTGTAAACCTGTACCACATGCTTGTTGAATGTCATATGCAGGCGTTTCTGGTGCAAGTTGAGTATTTAAAACACACTCACGAGTCATGTTGAAATCACGGCTGTGCTTTAATACTGCACCAGCAACCACTTCACCTAGGCGTTGACCTTGTAGGTTGAAGCGCTCAACCAAACCGTTTAACGCAGCTGTAAACATGTCGATGTTAGAAGCTGTGAAATAAGCGCCGTTAGAGCGAGCGAAAGGAATACGGTTACCGCCGATAATGGCAACACGGCGCACAGTGTTTTGGCTCATGGTTTTATCCTGTTGAACAGAAGGTTTGGTTGTTTTAGCTGTAGCTGCTTTCGTCGTAGTAGATGATGCAGCAGTGCTTTTTGTAGTCCCCGCACTACGTGTTGTAGAGCGAGCACGCGTTGTTTTAGGTGTCGTCGTTGTCGCTTTCGGAGTTGTGCTTGCAGTTTTACGCGAAGTTGAAGCTGCTTTTGATGTATTTGACACAGTCTCTTGAGCGGAAGTCTCGACTGCTGGATTTTCTTGAGTTGTTTTGCTCATAAGGCTTTTCCAAGCATAATTGCGATATTCTTGCTACAAACATACCATATTTCAAATACTGCTGTATTGACTAGAATGACGCTTGAGACCACATTCAGGTCAAGACATCTAGACATGAACTCAAGTATGATTTGTTATGAGTCAATCAGACATTGATTTCATGCCATATCCCAACATGATTCATGTGTTTGTAACAAATTCATTTGTATGAGAGATAATAACCATGACCGATCAGTACCAAGCATTTACACAATCACCTCTAGGTAAGTTTGTCGTAAAAAATCTAGGTTTACCATCGCCAGTTGCGCTAGATCGTTTTGAAAGTGCTCAACCAGTTGTAAATGGTGCAGTATTGCTTGGCGCAGCACCATCAAGCACGGTTTCTGCTGCGATTGCTCAAGTTCTTAGCAACATTCATGCAGATAGCTATGTGGGCAATAATGTCGAATTACAACAAACTGCTGCAAAAGTAGGTTTAAATCTTCGTCCTCTTAATGCAGATGACAAAGAATCTAAATTTAAAGCGGTTGTATTTGATGCGTCTGGCATTCAAGATTCAGAACAATTAAAAGCGTTATACGACTTCTTCAATCCAATCGCACGTCAAATCTCAAGTTCAGGTCGTGTGATCGTGATTGGTACTACACCTGAGACTGCAAAAACAGTAAAACAAGCGATTGCACAACGTGCGCTTGAAGGTTTTATCAAATCTGTTGGTAAAGAATTCAAAAAGGGTATTACTGCACAAGTGGTCTATGTCGACCAAGGCGCAGAAGCAAACCTTGAATCAACTTTACGTTTCTTGATTTCACCACGTTCTGCTTATGTATCTGGTCAAGTGATCCGTGTGTCTAAAGCAGATGTGGTTGATTTAGATTGGGCGAAACCACTTGCGGGTAAAACAGCATTAGTCACTGGTGCGAGCCGTGGTATTGGTGAAGCGATTGCGCATGTATTGGCGCGTGATGGTGCACATGTCATTTGTTTAGACGTTCCACAACAACAAGCTGATCTTGAGCGTGTTGCGGGTTCAATAGGTGGTTCAGTATTGGCAATCGACATCACTGCTGCTGATGCGGGTGAGAAAATTAAAACTGCTGCTGCAAAACAAGGCGGCGTAGACGTTATTGTTCATAACGCTGGAATTACCCGTGACAAAACTTTGGCAAATATGAAGCCTGAGCTTTGGGATCTTGTAATCAATATTAACTTGTCTGCAATTGAGCGTGTTAACGATTACTTACTATCTCATGATGGTTTAAATGCAAATGGTCGTATCGTTTGTGTATCATCAATTAGTGGTATCGCAGGTAACCTTGGTCAAACTAACTATGCTGTGTCGAAAGCAGGTGTAATTGGTTTGGTTAAATTTACTGCGCCGACATTAAAGAATGGTATTACCATCAATGCGGTTGCACCAGGTTTTATCGAAACACAAATGACTGCCGCGATTCCGTTCGCAATTCGTGAAGCAGGTCGTCGTATGAACTCGATGAACCAAGGTGGCTTACCTGTAGATGTGGCTGAAGCAATTGCTTGGTATGCGTCTACTGGTTCAACAGGTGTAACAGGTAACGTTGTTCGCGTCTGCGGTCAAAGCTTGTTAGGTGCCTAAGCATTAGGGTTTTGAAGAGGGGTGCTTGTGCATCCCTTTTTTATAAAAATATTGAAAGGTTTATTATGAATACACGTCATTTTAGTCAGTTGCCAAAACCTTATTTAGCTTATCCAAAAGTCATTCAAGGTCTCATTTTCAAAAAACCAAAAGGTGAAAAGGTTCTGCCACAAGTTGAGTATGTGGTGGATACACTTAAGATTGATAGCAAACATTTAGAAAGCTATAACGAGATTTGTGGTTTTAAAAATGATGGTTTCGTGCCAGCAATCTATTTGGCAGTTTTGTCGCAAAGTCTGCAAATGCACATGATGACCAGTGAAGCATTTCCATTCCCGATCTTGGGTTTGGTGCATATTCGTAATCAGATCAAACAAACTCGCAAAATTGGTGTGAATGAGCAAATTACTTTATCGTGCAAGTTTGGTGAGCTAAAACCGCATGACAAAGGTTTACAGTTTGATTTCATCACGACTGCGAAAGTCGGTGGTGAAGTGGTGATGGAAAGTTTAACCACTTATTTATCACGCCAAAAAACTGAGAAAAAAGCAGTTGAAAAAGCCAAAGAAGTGAAAGAACCTGCTTACCAACCACAAGCAGAATGGAATATTTCTGAAAATACCGGCCGTCGTTATGCCGTGATTTCGGGTGACTTTAACTTGATTCATATCCATGCTGTGACTGCAAAAGCGTTTGGCTTTAAACAAGCGATTGCACATGGGATGTGGAGTAAAGCTAAAGCTTTGGCAAGTATCGAATTACCTGCGGCTTATGAGGCAGATGTTTGGTTCAAACTACCAATGTTCTTACCTTCTACGGTGGAGTTTTTAACTGCAGCCGAGCCAAAACAAACAGATTTCTTGATTCGTAATGTGAAATCTAAAAAGCCACATGTTGCGGGTACAGTGAAAGCACTTTAATTACGATCATGTCGTGTAAATGCTCCCTGTTGTTCGCAACAGGGATCTGCTAACAAGTATAAATATCATAAGGATTTGAGCTTTGATTAAAGAACTTTTATTTGCCGATACACATCATTATCACGGCAGTGTTGATGAACGCTTTATTGATTTGGCGAGCCAATTTAGCCGTCTACAAGATACACGAACCCAGCAAGGTGGCGCTGCATTGGTGGTTTATTTCCAAGGTCAAAAAGTTGTTGATATTTATACGGGTAAGAAATCTCAAGAAGAAGATTGGCAATCCAATACTTTAGCCATGTGTTATTCAACGGGGAAAGGCATTCTAGCGACACTTGCACATATTTTAGTGAGTGAAGGTGTGCTGGATTATGAGCAACCGATTGCACATTATTGGCCTGAGTTCGCTCAAAATGGTAAAGCCAATATTACTTTACGTCATGTTTTATCACATCAAAGCGGTTTATTTGACATTCGAAATACCATTGAAACAGCAACGGAAATGCTGGATTGGTCGCATATGCTGGATGTGATTGCCGCGGCGATACCACGTTTTGCTGCTGGACAAAGTTTTGCCTATCAGCCTTTGACCTATGGCTGGATTTTGGGTGGTGTGCTTGAGAAAGCAGCCAAGCAACCCTTAAGTTGGCTGATGCAACGTTATCTGGTACAACCGCTTGAACTGGATGGTGCGTATTTTGGGACGCCAACATCAGAATTAAATCGTGTTGCACGTTTATTGGAAAAACCGAAAACGGCATCTCAAGCTAAACCGCAACAAAATAAAAACAGTCAACCACGTAAAGCATCCTTATCAGAACGCTTATTGGAGTTCTCTGGGCAAAATCCACAAGATTTCCAAGATGCCATGATTCCAAAAGGCATGCGTCACTTTAGCTTCTATAGTGATGAAGGTTTGCAAGCTGTTATTCCTGCGGCTAATGGTGTATTTACTGCCGATAGTTTGGCAAAAGTCTATGCAATGCTAGCCAATCAAGGGCAATGGCAGGGGCAACAACTGATTCGCCCAGAAGTGTTTAAGCAACTCAGTACGGTACAAAGCAAAGCACGTGATCGCGTGATGCCGATTCCAATGCATTGGCGTTTGGGTTATCACCGTATTTTAACGATGGGTAAACGAGCACCGCATGGCTTTGGACATGTTGGCTTTAATGGCTCAGGAGCATGGTGTGATTTTGATCGTGAACTCAGTTTTGCTTATACCCATAATTTTAATATTACCTCGGCAACAGGGGACTATCGTCTATGGGGCTTGAGCCAAGAAGCGCTCCGCTGTGCAGATGAAATATTAACAGGTCGAAAAGGCTGGTTTTAATTTACCTTAATTTGATAGGGTGGAATGTGGTAAATCACTGCATCATATTTGCTTTCAGTCTTGTATGCAGCAATAGTTCCACCTAACATTTCAGCCAGTTTACGACTTGGTTGATTATCCACTGCAACAGGGTATAGGAAATATTGGGCGGATATGTGAGTAGAGGCCCAACGGAATACTTCTAAAATTGCTTCTTTGGCAAAGCCTTGATTGTGGCAATCTTCCCGAATCCATAATCCCAGTTCAGGTGTTGCTGTATGCATTCGATGCACACCGATGAGACCAATAAACAGCTGATCTTGTTTACGACGTAATACAAAATGGCGATCGGTATGGTTTGTTTCGGCGATCAGCCATTGTTGCCCAATTTTTTCTTGAGCTGCGAAGTTTTGAGCAGGTTCCCAAGCCATATAACGGGTTAATGTTGCTGTCACACAAGGGTAGATATCAACAAGATCATCCATTTTAAATACAAATAAATCGAGTCTTGCCGTTTGTAAGAGTGCTCGTTTCATTGTTTACTCATTTTGATTTCTTAAATAATTCTGCTTGAATAATGGCTTCGGTGTGGCGTTTAAAATCGTTTTCATTTAAGCCAATCAACCCCAGTTTGTAAATCCCTTCTAGGCCACAGACAAATGCAATTAGTCGCCATGCGATGTCATCGCTATTGGTCTCAAAATGAAATTCACCTAATGCTTGACCTTCATTGATCATCCGTACAATTGAACGATGCCAGTCTTGCATGGCAATATTATAGGCCCGTTTTATTTCTTCATCTTGATCAATAAGGACTTCAGCTTCATTCCATAATCTTAAATAAGGTTGGATTTGCTCAATATTTTCGCAACCGAGTAACAGGGAAAGGCGCTGTAAAGCGTTGGCTGTGTTGACTTGATTTTCAATTTCGTCTAGTTGTTGCATCAATTTGATAAAGGCTTCTGCTTTTAAATGTGAGCTGGAAGCAAAGTGGTGGTGTACTTGTCCTGTAGATGTTTGGGCTTCAGTGGCGATACGACGAACTGTCATTGCAGAAAAACCTTCGTTTAATGCGACCTGCATCGCAGCTTGTAAAATCATTTCACGACGTTGTTCGCGGTTTAAATAAGCCATTCTTTTTTAGCACCTATGAGTACATACAAATCAGAGACAAATTAACTCAACTTTAAAAGTTGGACAAGTGTTCAATTTTGGTTATAATAACGCCAACTTGAACAATTGTCCAATTTAGAGGCATTTATGTCACGCAAGTGGTTAATTCTTGCAATCGTTGTACTGATTTATCTTCCTGTATCAATTGATGCAACCGTTTTACATGTGGCAACACCGACATTGAGTGAGTCACTTTCATTATCCGCAAATGAATTGCTGTGGATTATTGATATTTATTCCTTGGTCATGGCAGGTCTGATTCTGCCAATGGGTGCCTTGGGAGACCGTATTGGCTTTAAAAAGCTGATGATTATTGGTGGTATCTTATTTGGTCTAGCATCATTGGCCGCAGCCTTTTCTTCTACTGCATATGCATTAATTAGTTCTCGTGCTTTATTGGCTGTTGGTGCAGCCATGATTTTGCCTGCCACTTTATCTGCGGTTCGTAATACTTTCCTTGATGAAAAACAGCGTAACTTTGCTTTAGGTGTTTGGGCAACTGTCGGTGGTGGTGGTGCAGCCTTTGGCCCATTGCTTGGTGGTTTTTTGCTTGAGCATTTTCATTGGGGCTCAGTGTTCCTGATCAATGTTCCGATTATGATTGCTGTACTTGCTTTAACGGTCTTTGTGATTCCAAAGCAGGCAGGGCAACCAAAGCAAAATCTTAACTTATTACAGGCCATTGTATTGGTGGTTGCTATCCTGAGCATGATCTATGCGATTAAAACTGTCATGCACGGCTTTAGTATCTGGTCAGTTCTGATATTCGCAGTTGGTTTTAGTTTGTTGGTAGGCTTTATTCGTACACAACTCACATCAACGTCTCCAATGATTGATATTCAATTATTCAAACATCCTGTGATTGCGACAGGTGTGGTGATGGCAATTGTATCAATGATGGCTTTGGTTGGATTCGAGTTGCTGATTTCTCAGGAATTGCAATTTGTTTACCAACTCTCACCGTTGGCTGCTGGGGCATTTATTTTACCGTTTATGATTGCGATCAGTTTAGGCGGTCCAATTGCCAGTATGCTGGTCAACCGTTTCGGTCTGCGTTCAGTTGCATCGCTGGGTATGTTGATGAGTGCTTTAAGTTTATGGGGCTTGGCCAATACCAATTTGATGCAAGCACAAATCCACGCATGGGCATGGATGGTGTTATTAGGTTTAAGTGTGGAAATTGCTTTACTGGCGTCAACCTCTGCAATTATGTCTTCAGTACCGCCAAGTAAGGCGACCGCAGCAGGGGCAATTGAAGGGATGGCATATGAGCTGGGAGCTGGTCTAGGCATTGCCTTTTTCGGTCTGATGTTGTCATGGTTCTATGCCAACTCGATTGTGGTTCCAGCCGATGTACCACATAACATCATTGAACAGGTGAGTAGTTCGATTGGTGAGGCCGTTCAAGCCGCTAAGCAATTACAGCCAATGATTGCTGAACATGTCATTGCAGCTGCTAAGCAGGCCTTTAGCCAGTCGCATCGTTCCGTGTTGAACGTGGCTGCCTTGTTGTTCTTGATCTTGTCGATTTTTATTTGGTTCGCATTGCCAAAAAGAGTCACTGTGGTCGAGGAATAATGATTGACCCTGATCTAAATTGAGTTTAGGTCAGGGCATTTTTTAAGGAATACTTATTTCAAACTGACGCAAGATCTTACACAGTTGAATCATGGGTAAGCCCATCAAGGTGGTTTGATCATCGCCCACCATTTTTTCAAATAAGCTAATCCCCAAGCTTTCACATTTAAAACTACCCGCACAATGCAAGGGCTGGTCAATTTCAATATAACGCTCAATTTCTGGTAATGTCAGCTGACGAAACTTAACTTGGTAATGTTCGACCAGTGTGGTTTCAAAGCCAGATTGCAAATGTTGGACGCTGATCGCGGTACTGAAAAAGACCGTCTGACCTGAGTTTGCCTGCAATTGTTGAATGGCATTTTCAACGCTTAAGGGTTTACCTATAAAGTCATAAGGAGCATGTTCGCGCCAAGCCACCTGATCTGAACCAATCACAATGGCATCAGGATGTTGCTGAGCAATCACCCCCGCTTTCTCAAAAGCAAGACGTTTAGCCAAATCATCGGCATGTATTTCCCCTGATGCAGATTCATCAACATCAGGGGAAATACAGCGATAATTCAACCTTAAACGATCCATCAGATCTTTACGGGTTTGACTGCTGGACGCCAAAATCAATTCATGTTGGTTCATTACACCGCGTATTCCACAAGGATATTCAAGGGAACATAATGCAGTACGGCATTATGGCAAGCATTCAACTTAATCGGTGGTGCTTGTCCTGCTTGATAAGCTTCGACCCAACGCGTCACACAGATACACCAGAAGTCACCTGGTTTAAGACCAGGGAAGCCGACTTCGGGTAACGGTGTAATGAGATCATTGCCGACTTTTTGCGAGAAATTTAGAAATTCAGAAGTCATTTGTGCACACATTGTATGCTGACCTAAATCGGTGACCGCCGTGTGGCAAAAGCCATTACGAAAATACCCAGTGATCGGGTCATAACAACAGCTGGCTAAAGGTTCGCCAAGCACGTTTAAACGATTAATTTTTGGATCTGGATGAATTGACATAATAATAGAAAGATTTAGTGACGGTGATTATCATAATCAAAACTGAAGCTTTCGGCAGCTTTTCTGCAAAAAAACTCACCTTTATTTCAGAGAATCATTTAAAATTACGCCGTTTTTAAAATCAACTAGAGAGCCATCCATGAATTTTCAGCGCATGACTGATCTTGATTTAGCAGGTAAACGAGTTCTTATTCGTGAAGACTTAAACGTTCCTGTAAAAAATGGGGAAATTACCAGTGATGCACGTTTACGTGCTGCATTGCCAACTATTAAAGCGGCTTTAGAAAAAGGCGCGGCAGTGATGGTATTTTCTCATCTTGGTCGTCCTGTAGAAGGTGAGCCAAAACCAGAACAATCACTTGCACCAGTTGCTGCTTACTTAAGCAAAGCGTTGGGTCAAGATGTTAAATTATTCACAGATTATTTAGATGGCGTTGAAGTGGCTGCGGGTCAAGTTGTGTTACTTGAAAACGTTCGTTTCAACCACGGCGAAAAGAAAAATAACCAAGAACTTGCGAAGAAATACGCTGCATTATGCGACGTATTCGTCATGGATGCATTCGGTACGGCGCACCGTGCAGAAGCATCAACTGAAGGTGCAGCACGTTTTGCGCCAATCGCAGCTGCGGGTCCTTTATTGGCAGCTGAGTTAGATGCGCTTGGCCGTGCAATGCAAACACCAGAAAAACCAATGGTTGCGATTGTTGCAGGCTCTAAAGTATCAACTAAACTTGATGTGTTGACTTCATTGTCTACCATCTGTGATCAATTGATCGTGGGTGGTGGTATTGCCAATACCTTCTTGGCTGCAGCTGGTTTTAATGTTGGTAAATCACTTTACGAAGCGGATTTGGTTGAAACTGCAAAACAAATTGCAGCAAAAGTGAGTGTTCCATTACCTACAGATGTTGTGGTTGCAGATGCAAGCCAAATCAACTTTGAAGATTTCCTTGGTTCATTGGCAAGTGCACAAGCTGTTGTGAAAAACGTGGCTGATGTCACTGATACCGATATGATTTTGGATGTGGGTCCTGAAACGGCTAAAGCATTTGCAGACATCTTAAAATCTTCTAAAACAATTCTTTGGAATGGCCCAGTGGGTGTTTTCGAAGTCGATCAATTCGGTGAAGGAACTAAAACACTTTCATTGGCGATTGCTGAATCTGCTGGTTTCTCGATTGCAGGTGGTGGTGATACGCTTGCTGCGATTGATAAATATCAAGTTGCTGATCAAATTGGTTATATCTCAACAGGTGGCGGTGCATTCTTAGAGTTCGTAGAAGGCAAAACTTTACCTGCTGTTGCAGTTTTACTTGAGCGTGCTTAATCAATTTTTAATTTATTGATTAATCAAGAGATAGTTTTAAAAGAGTCGATTTAAATCGGCTCTTTTTACTTTTGCACAACGTTGTCGTCATCAAAATGTCACATATCTGAAATATGCTTGTCATAACTTAACCAAGTAACTGTGGAAAGCCGTGATGAAATTTAAATTAACCCTTGCCGCTCTAATTATTGCTCCAATCATGCTGACTGCATGTGCAAAGAAAGAAGAAGCGAAAAATGCTGAACAGCAAGACCAAACAGCTGCTGCTGTATCAACACAGACATCCCCAGAGCAACAAGCTGCAATTGATGCGATTGATAAACCGAATTTAGATGAAAAGAATACTGATGTTGCTGAACAAGGTGCAGCATCTGAAGTCGCTGCGAGCGAAGCGCACTAAGTGATTTAGAAAATAAAAGCCGATGTTTTTACATCGGCTTTTTTGTATTTATGAATTAGCTTTGCAGTAGAAGGTAAGCGTGGTTTGATAATCATCATCTCGAGCTAAAGAGGCATTCTTGCCCGTAAGTGTGCCGAGTACACCAGCTGCAGCTTCAACCATTTTACCTGTTTGTTCATCGACCACACCTTTTAGTACGCCTTGGTACGCGGTTTTTTCGTCAACAACAACTGGGGCTGTGTTACGGGTACAGGTTTTTTGAGCGGCAGTTACTGCATTGTTTTTTGCAATCAGGTTGGTTTTACCAATACCTGTGACTTCGTACTGATTATTTTCTTTTTGAATTGCCAACGTGTTGGTTGGTGTAGATGCACATGCTGTCAATCCGAGTGCCAAGCCACCAACTAAACTCATGATTAAGGTTTTTTTCATTACTTGTTCTCAAGTCGTTACATAATTGTATTATTGGAACATAGAATTTCTGAGTGCTTTTGCAGGTTATGTACAGTTTGTGCAGACACTCTGTAAATTTTCTCAAATGAATGATGAGTTTAGCGATGATGATATTTGTTATTTACCAACGAAATTCAATTATAGACATCTGTGACAAGCAAGAATTAAGCATAGTGGAAATCATTCAGATTATGCTAATCTAGCGCCATCCTTGTGTTAGTTAGATTCATTTCAATGACGGACTCAAATATAGAGACAATTCATCAAAATATTCATCAACGTCAATCTATTGGGCAACTGATTGAGCCTGCACCAAATACAGAACAACTCGAAAAAGCAGTGCAAGCTGCATTGACTGCACCTGATCATCATCGTTTAAAACCAACTCGTTTTGTGATTGTGACTCCTGAACTACGTGCGGCTTTTGGTGAGCAATTAGCGAGTGCTTTAGCAGATTTAGGTGAGACAGATCCTGCACAACTTGATCGAGTGAAACAGCATCCGTTTCGTGCGCCTCTGTTGGTTTTAGCCTTAACCACGATTCAAGATCATCCTAAAGTTCCACACTTTGAACAGATTTTAAGTACAGGTGCTGCGATTCAAAACTTCTTGTTGTCATTACAAGCACAAGGCTTTGCAACCATGTGGCGTTCTGGGGCTGTGGTTGAATCGAATTGGTTGAAACAGCAATTGGGATTAAAACAACAGGATCTTATTTCTGGAATTATTTATATTGGAACAGCAGCGAAAGCGATTGCGCCAAGAGCAGAAATAGATAGTCAAGATTTTGTAAAAGTATGGCAAGTAACCTAAGCTTTGTTTTGCATGATTAAAGAAAGAAATTCGTTTCAGGATAAAAAATGACAGAGTTAAATTTTAGTGATTTAGTTGAGCCAGTTGCCGTAGATCAGAAAACAGCATTAAGAATTACGGTCTTGGGCGGTGGTAGTTTTGGTACAGCGATGGCAAATTTAGCGACCAGAAATGGTTGCGATACCATGATTTGGATTCGTGATGCCGCTGTTGCGGAAGAAATTAATCAAACACATATCAATAAACGCTATTTACCTGATTATCCATTGGAACCTGCTTTGCGTGCAGTGGCTGACCTAGAGCTTGCTGTACGTGATCGTGACATTATTTTGGTTGCCATTCCAAGCCATTCATTCCGTGATGTACTCAAACAGATTGCGCCGTTTATTACTTCTCAGGCTGTGGTTTCATTGACCAAAGGCATTGAAGCAAAAACCTTTAGTTTTATGAGCGATATTATTCGCACAGAACTGCCAGAAGTGCCGTACGGTGTTTTATCTGGTCCAAATCTTGCCAAAGAAATCATGGCGGGTATGCCTTCAGGAACGGTTATCGCCAGTGAGTCAGAACTAGTTCGTTATGCGGTGCAACATGCTTTACATAGTGCTTTATTCCGCGTGTTTGGTAGCGACGATGTGCATGGTGTTGAATTGGGTGGTGCGTTAAAAAATATTTATGCAGTTGCCATGGGTATGGGTGGGGCTTATAAAATTGGTGAAAATACCAAAAGTATGATCCTCACTCGTGCGTTGGCAGAGATGAGCCGTTTTGCAGTGAAACAGGGTGCAAATCCATTAACCTTTTTGGGATTGTCTGGTGTTGGAGATTTATTTGCCACCTGTAACAGTCCATTAAGTCGTAACTATCAAATTGGTTTTGCATTAGGTTCTGGGAAAACACTGGATCAAGCGACTAAGGAGCTCGGTCAAACTGCGGAAGGGATTAATACAATCGTCCAAGTGCGAACTAAAGCGGAAGAGCTGGATGTATATATGCCAATTACCAATGCGCTGTATGATGTGATTTTTGAAGGTGCGCCACCAATGACCATTGCGTTGTCTTTGATGAAAAATGGTCATCGCAGTGATGTGGAATTTGTTTTACCTCATCATGAAGTCTAGGGGTCTGTTGATATTTCATGCATGCTTGAAATATCAACAGACCTAATTAAAACTGTCATCTATTCGCGTTATGATGCAGCTATAAAAAATAAGGTCGTTTTATGCAGTTAACTTTAGTTCGTCACGGTGAAGCATCTCCAGCCATCAATGGAAATGATATACAGCGTCCACTTACACCACGTGGACATCAACAAGCTGAGCAAACAGGACATTTCTTAAAAGATGTGATTCAACCTGAGATTTTTGTGGTGAGTCCACTGTTACGTGCTCAAGAAACTTTGGCGCATATCAAGGCACATTTTCACGGCATTCCTGTGTTAATTTGCGATAAGATTAAGCCAGATGATGATGCCAAGGATGCGATTGAATGGTTATCCAAATTACCGTATGAGTCGATTGCAGTGGTGTGTCATATGAATGTTGTGGCACATATTGAAGAACAATTGACACACGAAGGCTTTAATCCATTTGCATTGGCCGAAGCACGTATTTATGATCAAGCTGTGATCGCGAATGGTTTGTCGACACAAAAGAATCGTTTTACACCAACATTATAATTTTTATATATCCGCAATAGGATAAGGGTACTGAACACCGATGCTGTATATATGGATGCCCGAAACCAATGGAACATGGTATTGGTCGGCAGGGGAAAATTGGTTGCAGGCACAAAGTCTTGAACAGTTGATTCAGGACTTGCAAGAGCATCATGGAAAAGAGGCTGTGGTTTATTTTCCAAGCCGAAATGCGCAATTATTACAACAATCAATGACCAAGGCGCATTACAAACAATTGGGGCAAGAGGGCATCAAATATCTCTTGGAAGAGTTTGTCACCTTACCGATTGACCATATGAAGGTTGTACATCATTTTCATAATGATCAACTCAATATCTTGGGTGTTGCACAATCTACGATTGAAACGTGGCAACATGCACTGAGTCTTTTGCCGATCCAGATAGCAGCATTTTTACCAGACTTTTTGATTTTACCAGAACCAGAACCGAATCAAGTGGTGTTGCTCAACCTGTACGATCACTTATTGGTGAGAGAAAATGCATGGACAGGTAACTCTGTTGATGATTTAGGTTTGTTCCTAGAGTTTCAGGCTGCAGAAACACAGTATAAATTTGCCAACCTGAATACCAGTCAACTTGATAGCCTCGCGACTGCATCGAGTAAAGATCAGCGGACCGAATTCAGTTATCAATTTGAACAATTGTTAAGGCCTAAACAGCATCCATTTAATGTTCTACCTAAATCAAAAAATGCAGAAGTGCATTGGTCTGGTTATTGGAAAGCTGCAGCCGCAGTCCTCTTGGCTGTGATTGTGGTGCAATTGGGTTATGATGCTTTACGTTGGTCAAAACTGAAAAAAGTTGCGGATCAAACCGCAAGCCAAGCGATTGAGCAGTATAAATCTTGGTTTGGTGAAAATAGTCGTGTCACAGAACAAAATATTAAAAGCCAGTTTGAAAGCCAATTACGTATGAGCCAACTTGGCGATACGCAAGCACTTTCGCTGTTAAGCCGTGTTGGACCAATCTTGATGCAAAAACAGATTGTTGCTCAGCAAGTCAGTTATGATGCTTCAGTATTGGCTATGTCACTCAAAGCAAAATCTGCGGATGATTTACAAGGATTAACTCAACAATTAAACCAACAAGGTTTCCAAGCTGAATTAGGCAATGTTCAGGCGGATACGGTTGGCGCAATTGGGGTGGTAAAAGTAAAATAATGAAAGCATTAACACGATTACAAAATAGCTTTGATCAGAAAATTGAAGCATTAAATGAATATCTACAAGGCTTATCTGTTCGTGAACGGGTAATGGTGATTTTTACCACCATTTTTGTCATTGTGACCGTGATTGGTTTTGCTTTGTGGAAAACGCATGCATTGGCAGACCAACAACAAAAACGGTTAAATGAATTAAAAGATCTAACCGTGTGGATGCAGAGTAATGCGGCGACAATGAAGCCTGCAAATGATGTGGGATTGACTGCAGCAGATAAAATACAACGAACGGCCCAACAACAAGGTTTGGCTGTTTCTTCACAGCAAAATGGTGAGCAGATTCAGCTTGTTGCAGAACACCAGAATTATGCTGTGTTGGCTAACTTTTTGATGCAGTTGTCTCAAATGGGTATCAGTATCCAAAAAATGGATATGGTCTCTAACAATAATCAGATTAAATTAACTGCAACAGTACAGTAAGCAATTAAAAACCCTATGTCAGGCATGGCGTTTTGATACGCCTATGCCTATAATGTGCCTACTTGAAAATCAGTAGACTGTGATTGGTATGTTATATTCATTGGCTCGCCCTTTGTTGTTTACTTTAGCACCAGAGCGTGCACATGAACTGACTCTCTCTATGCTCGATAAAGCCCATAAAATTGGCTTTATGCATCAGAAAGTTGCGGCAAAACCTGTGACCTGTATGGGAATTGAATTTCCAAATCCTGTTGGTCTTGCGGCCGGTTTAGATAAAAATGGTGCGCATATTGATGCTTTAGCTGCATTAGGTTTTGGTTTTATCGAGATTGGAACCATTACTCCACGTCCACAAGCAGGTAATCCTCAACCACGTTTATTTCGTATCCCTCAAGCAAAAGCCATTATTAACCGCATGGGTTTTAATAATGATGGCGTGGATAAACTGATTGAAAATGTAAAAGCGTCAAAATTTAAAGGTGTTTTAGGGATCAATATCGGTAAAAATGCGGACACACCTGTTGAAGATGCAGTATCTGACTATTTGATTTGCCTAGAAAAAGTTTATAATTACGCTTCTTATATTACGGTTAATATTTCATCGCCAAATACAAAAAATTTACGTAGTTTGCAAAGTGGTGATGCGCTCACTGAGTTGTTACAAACTTTAAAAGATCGCCAACTCGAACTGGCAAATCAATATAATCATTATGTTCCTCTCGTTCTTAAAGTGGCACCAGATTTAACTTCAGAAGATATTCAATTCATTGCAGCACAATTATTGCAATTTAAAATTGATGGACTAATCGTAACCAATACCACGCTAGGGCGTGAAGGTGTTGAAAACTTGCCAAATGGAAACGAGGCAGGTGGTTTGTCAGGTGCACCCGTATTTGAAAAGAGTACCGAATGTTTAGCTCAATTTGCCAAAGTATTGGCGGGTCAAATTCCATTGATTGGTGTCGGTGGTATTTTGTCTGGTGAACAAGCGGTTGCCAAACAGCAAGCTGGAGCGAGCTTGGTACAGGTTTATAGCGGGTTGATTTATACCGGCCCAACACTTGTGAAAGATTGTATTAATGCGATGACTGTGTGAAATGAACACACTTGATATCATCATTCTGGTCATTTTGCTCATTGGAGGGCTGAACGGTTTGCGTCAAGGATTTATCAAAGCCTTTGCGAACTTGATCGGATGGATATTCGCATTGATCATTGGGGCAAAATACGCTGTGGTTTTGGCACCTGCAATGAGCAGTCTAAGCCAAGACCCTGTTGTGCAAAAAATCGCAGCATTTGCCTTTATTGTGTTGATCATTGTGGTGTGTACATGGATTGTGTCCGCATTACTGAATGGGCTCTTGAAAAGTCTGAAATTGGGCCCATTAAATCGTTTAGCAGGTGGAGCATTTGGTTCTCTCAAAGGATTACTGATTGTATTGATCGCAATGCAGGGTTTAGGACCTTGGGTTGAGAGTTCACCGCACTGGAAACAGTCTAAATTTGTACAAATTCTATTACCTTATGCACCTTTGGCAACTGAATTGTCCAAAGATGCAGCAAATCAAGCTTTAAATCAAATGACATCGGAAGGCGCGTTGTTACATCGCCCTTCGACTGAAATGGACCAGTCAGAACGTGCTTCAGTTGATGAGCGTTCTGATCATTCGACGAAAAATCCTTTTTATTAATCGCTAGCTTGTCGCGAGGTTGCTATGTGTGGAGTTGTTGGGATAGCCGGTAAATCACCAGTGAACCAAATGTTATTTGATGCCTTAACGATGCTGCAACATCGAGGACAAGATGCTGCAGGGATCGTAACCTGCCATCAAGGGCGTTTATTCCTCCGCAAAGATAACGGTATGGTACGTGATGTATTCCATACGCGTCATATGCGTGCATTGCTTGGTAACTACGGGATCGGACATGTTCGTTACCCAACTGCTGGTTCATCAAGCAGTGCTGAAGCACAACCATTTTATGTGAACTCACCTTATGGCATTACGCTTGCTCATAATGGGAACTTGACCAACGCTGCAGAAATTCATGATGATCTGTTCAAAACAGATTTACGTCATATGAATACTGATTCGGATTCTGAAGTTTTACTCAATGTTTTTGCACATGAGCTACAAAAGATCAGAACTTTAAATCCAAGCCCAGATGATATTTTCCACACCGTATCTCGCGTACATGAGCGTTGTAAAGGGGCTTATGGTGTTGTAGCGATGATCACTGGTCATGGCTTGGTCGGTTTCCGTGATCCAAACGGGATTCGTCCTTTGATTTATGGTTCTCGTGAAACTGAACAAGGTGTTGAATACATTATCGCATCTGAATCTGTTGCGATTACTGCACTTGGTTTTAAAGTTGAACGTGATATCGCACCAGGCGAAGCGATCTTTATCGATTCAGAAGGACAGTTGTTTACCAAACAATGCGCTGCAAATCCTGAATATCGTCCGTGTATTTTTGAATATGTGTATTTTGCTCGTCCAGATGCCATTATTGATGGGATTTCAGTCTATAAAGCCCGTTTAAAAATGGGTGAAAAACTGGCGTATAAAATCTTGAAAGAATGGGGTGAGCAGCATGATATTGATGTTGTGATTCCAATTCCAGATACCAGTCGTACCTCTGCATTAGAGCTGGCAAATATTTTAGGTGTGAAATTCCGTGAAGGTTTTATGAAAAACCGCTATATCGGACGTACCTTCATTATGCCGGGTCAGCAGCAACGTAAAAAATCAGTTCGTCAAAAATTGAACCCTGTAGAACTTGAGTTTAAAGACAAGAATGTACTGTTGGTCGATGACTCGATTGTTCGTGGTACCACCTGTAATGAAATCATTCAGATGGCGCGTGACTCAGGTGCGAAGAAAGTCTTCTTTGCTTCTGCCGCACCAATGGTGAAATATCCAAATGTGTATGGTATTGATATGCCAGCCAAGGCGGAGTTGATTGCGTCAGGTCGTACAGTAGAAGAAATCCGTGAAAACATTGGTGCAGATCGTTTAATTTTCCAAGATTTGGAGGATTTGAAAAATGCAGTTCGTACCAGCAAAGTACCAGATTTAACTGAATTTGATTGTTCGGTGTTTGATGGTGTCTATGTCGCGGGTGGTATTGATAAGGCATATCTGGATGCACTTGAGCAAAAACGTAGTGATGCTGCGAAAAGTAAATCAGATGGTTATATCGATGTGAATATCGATGCCGCATCAGTTGACTTAACTGGGATCAAAGAAGAGTAATCTCATCTTAATCTATAGAAAAGCGGGAATTTCCCGCTTTTTTATTTTATGATAGTGGGTACGGAAACCCTAACTGAAACAATGTAATCAGGAAAACTTACATTGAAAGAAATGAGCCATTATTTAATTGAAAATAAAAATATTGCATGGTCAGTTAGTTTCTGTCTTATCGCAATGTTATTAACGGTCTTTATTCTCAATTTAATTTTGGGTTTGGTCGTTCATTTCTTTGATTATACCCAACCGATTTGGTGGCATGTACTTAGTCCTTATTTCATTGTAGTCCTTATTTTCGTCTTGTTTTGGTCTGTAGGGGCGGAGCTATATGTATTACGTGAGGGCGGTCACTCGCTGGCAAAGCAGCTAAAAGCACGTCGCTTAGTTTTCGATGAAAGTACGCCAGAAGAAAGTACTGCCTTAAAAGTTGTAGAACAGGTCGCTAAAAGTTTTGATATTGATACGCCCGCGGTTTATGTACTCCCTGATGAAGTTGGGGTGAATGCTTTAACTGCAGGGTTTAGATCACAGGATATTGTGATTATTTTGACTTGGGGTGCATTACAAAACCTGGATGAACTTGAACTTTATGGCTTACTCAGTTATGAATTTAATCAGATTTTATCGGGTGAAGCTGTTGAAAATACTAAGCTAAAAATTTTATATAGTGGTTTAACTACTTTTAGCCAGTGGGGCAGTAAGCTTGCTCAGGCGGGTTATAATCCCTATGCAACGACTTATCGAAATAAATTTGAAACCATCTTTGTTGCGATTGGTGGGGTAATTTGGTTAATCGGTAGTTTGGGTATTTTAATTACACGTTGTATTAAATATTTGACTTTAAGTGGCCGTACCTTCCGTAATGATCTCAAGACCATGCGCTTGATGAACAATAATGCCAATGTGCAAACCTTGTTACGGATTTATGTGCATCACTCAGGATCGCAGATCCATAGTGCTTATTCTGAGTCGATTTCGCATATGTGCTTTGCTAACTCGCTGAGTCCGCAGAGCTGGATGAATATTCATCCCAGTATTAAAGAACGAATTTACGAATTAAATCCAACTTTGTTGCAAGATCTGCAATTAGAAAATCTACGCAAGCTTCGTAATCGCCCGTTATTTAGCCTCTTTCGCTCGTTAGAAGAGGAAAGTGCCGAGCTCACCATGCCATGGAGTTCGCCACAGCCATTACCTTTATTGCGTTTATCACCGATTAGTTTTGCACTGAATGATGCAATCAAACCACTTAATCCAGAAGTTCGAAAGAATAAGAAACGCCCTGAGTTAATTCAACGGGCAATGCAAACAGCGACGGGTTCTCGTGAGGTCATGGTTGCGATTTTGATGATTCGTCAGTATCGCGAATTTATTCCGCAAGAAGCACCGGTCAGCCATGCGATTGTCGATGCTTTATTGAATTTGGATGGTCGTATTCATGTGCAGATTTTCCATGATGCCTGCAAAAATATTGGGCATATGCCGACCAGTATTGCACGCCAATTCTTAACCAAGTTGGCGTGTATCATTCAAGAAGATGGTGAAGTCGGTTTGCTTGATGCATTGTTGTTGGAACGGGTGAAACATGAACTCAATTTAATGCCTGCACATTTGCCTGCGGCTTTTGAAGATGTCAAATCTCAGATTGTACATTTGATCGATGCCTTACTGCATGTACAGCAAATTAATAGTCCGAACCAGCTCGAAGTTCGTGAACGTATCTTGCAGATGCTTTTAACTGAAGATGAAATGCAAATTTATGCAGATATTTCAGATGAGCCTTTGGACTTGGCGGAAATTTTGAATGATGTCTCTGGTTTGTTATTACGCGATCGCCTTAATATTTTGTCGATTGCAGAAAGATGTTTGTGGAATGATCGGATTATTACCCAAGATGAATTAGATGTTTTAGGGCTTTTGTATTGGCGTTTAGGCTTTGATACACATGAAGTGGTCGAACAGATGCAGAAGAAAAATAGTTTAATGATTATTTAACAGAAATTCAGGCATTTGTCTGAATATTTTTTGCTAAAAGGTTACGTGACAATCACATAAAATGATGACATTTCAGGTTAAGCTTGCCGTTTATTTTTATTCTGCTATTACGTTCTTTTGAGTAAGTTATGGAACATATTGAAATTTTAAAAGCCTTGTTTTTAGGTTTTATTGAGGGTCTTACCGAATTCTTGCCCATTTCAAGCACAGGTCATTTGATTTTATTTGGTCATATGATCGACTTTCATTCAGATGATGGTCGTGTTTTTGAAGTTGTTATTCAGCTTGGTGCGATTTTGGCTGTGTGCTGGTTGTATCGTCAAAAGATTTTTGACTTGGTCAAAGGCTTCTTTAGTGGAGATGCTGAAGCACGTCACTTTGCCTTTAGTGTCTTACTCGCTTTCATTCCAGCAGTCGTGATTGGTATTTTTGCGGTCGATTTCATTAAGAGTGTCTTGTTTAGCCCGCTGGTGGTTGCTGTTGCTTTAATTGTGGGTGGTCTGATTATCTTCTGGGTTGAATCAAAGAATTTTGATCATAAAACAACGGATGCGACCAAGATCACTTATAAACAAGCATTCTTGGTGGGGTGTGCGCAATGTGTTGCGATGATTCCAGGGACTTCACGTTCAGGTGCGACCATCGTTGGTGGTATGTTCTCTGGATTGTCTCGTAAGGCAGCAACCGAGTTTTCGTTCTTCTTGGCGATGCCAACCATGTTGGGTGCGGCGGTATTTGATTTGGCCCGTAATGCGGATGTCTTAACGCAAGACAATATGCTGAATATTGCTGTTGGCTTTGTCGCAGCATTTATTTCTGCACTATTGGTGGTCAGTGCCTTGGTGAAATTTGTGGAACGCCATACCTTACGAGTATTTGCTTGGTACCGTATTGTGCTTGGTATTATTCTGTTATTTGTCTTTTTATAAAAATAAAAACATCTCCCTTTTGGCAACTGCGAAAAGGGAGATTCTCAGTTAAAATTTCTTTTCTTTATTTTAAATCCTTCAGATCTGGTTCGATAGCACGATGACAATAGTGAAAATGAATGCTCGAGACTTAATTATTGATTTGCTGTTAGGACTTCAAGGTCGAGCGATTTCAATTAAACAAATCATTATTGCAGCGCGGCTTTTTGAAATCAGTGAAAATAGTATTCGGGTTGCTGTGACACGGTTATCCAGTGATGGTGTGATTGAAGCCATTGAACGTGGCGTCTATCAATTTACAGTTCAATCGCACGAATGGGCAAATGTCATGCTGAATCGTAAGCATGGTATTAAACAAACCAAAGTATGGGCACATCACTATTTAGCTGTTTTTACAGGTGAACTTGGGCGGGTTGATCGTACTGCATTAAATCGTCGTGAAAGAGCATTAAAGCATTTTGGCTTTAAAGAATTAGAGCAGGGCATTTATATACGTCCTGATAATTTGGTCATTACATTTGACCAGCTTATTTCAGAGTTAAAAGCTTCAGGCTTAGAAAATAGTGCCAAGATCTGTCAAATTGGCCATTTTGATGCACATACTTTGGCGCTCATCCCCGCACTTTGGCCCACTCAAACCTTAAATCTTAACTATGAAAAATATAGCCAAATGATTCAAAAATGGCTGTCGACTGTCGACCAGCTTAATTTGGAAGACGCAGCGCGAGAGTCTTTATTATTGGGTCGACAAACCATTTCCTTATTGATGAATGATCCATTATTGCCAGAAGGTTTTGTTGATGTGCAACTTCGCGAGCAATTTGCGCAGAGCGTACAACAGTTGGATCAGACAGGATTGAACGTATGGCAGAAGTTTTATGAAAGTAGTCTTGAGTAAATATTCATTACAAATATTACATAAAATTTAATTTTAATTTATTGACAGAAATATTACTTAATTTAGAATAAAAATATAAATTGTGTAGTTTTAAAAATAAAACAAATGCAGGATAGGGATATGAATACACGTGTAGCGATTAGTGATTTATTCTCGCGAGAGGAAATTACTGAGTTAACAGCCAAGTCTGATGCGCACGGCAGTTGGGCTGTGTTTTCGACATGGGCTGTGATTGGTGGAACTTTTGCGGCTGTAGCTAGCTCTTGGGAGTATTTACCTGCTTGGGGTAAATTACTCATGTGTGTTGCAGCCTTGGTCATTTTGGCTGGCCGTCAGTTGGCACTCGCGATCATCATGCATGACGCTTCCCATCAAAGTTTATTTAAAACCAAATGGTTGAATGATACCTTGACGGATTGGTTATGCGCGCGTCCGATTTGGAATGATCTACATAAATATCGTGCCCATCATATGCGTCATCATAGTAAAACCTCTACGGTCGATGATCCTGATTTATCCTTAGTTACAGGTTTTCCAACCACGAAAAAATCCTTAATGCGTAAATTTATGCGTGATTTGTCTGGCGTGACGGGGTTTAAGTTTGCGGTCGGCCGAGTGTTGATGGATATTGAAAAAATGGAGTGGACGGTATCAAACGACCGCCGCTGGATTTCTCAGGAAGGCAAACACTGGAGCGATTATCCTAAAGCATTCCTAAAAAATAGTGGTGGTGCAATTGCAACTAACGCTGCTCTATTTTCAGCGTTGTGGGCAGCGGGGCATCCTAAACTTTATGCATTATGGGTTGTGGCGTATTTGACCCCATTTCCTTTATTCCTCAGAGTCCGTTCAATGGCAGAGCATGCAGGAATGGAAACCAGTCATAGTGCTTTAACCAATACGCGTACAACTAAGGCAGGCTATATTGCTCGTGCTTTGGTTGCACCAATCAATGTCAACTATCATAAAGAACATCATTTGATGGCAGCTGTACCTTATTTTAAATTGCCAAAAATGCACCAGATGTTAAGACAACGCGGTCATGTTGCCGAACCACCAAGCTATTGGCAAGTGCTGAATGAGCTTTCAGCTAAAGCGGATTAAATATTGGATTTTTTAGGGCTCTGTTTTAAATCGGGGCTCACACAACAGGAATGGTGGAAAAGAGTATGGCAATGGATAAACAAGAAATTATTGGATTTTTAGCACAAGAATTTCCGCAGGCGTTACAAAAAAGTACCATTGAGGAGATTCCTCCTAAGGGGGCACAGCTACTTTATCGTGTCGATGCAGGAGACCTGCGTCCAGGACAAACTGTTTCTGGCCCAACGCTGATGTTGATTGCAGACTATGTACTCTATATTGCCATCTTGGGGCATCTGGGGCTGGTTGCAATGGCAGTCACCACCAATATGACCATTAATTTTTTTCGTAAACCCAATGGTAATCGGGATATTCGGGCTGTGTGTAAGTTGATTAAAGTCGGGAAAACTTTGGTCACAGGTGAAGTTTGGCTATATTCTCTGGATGATGAAGAACCAGTTGCGCATGTAATTGGAACTTATGCACTACCACAAAGTTCACCATCGACCTTAGGCGGATGAAACGTTCAAAATACTCGCGCAACTGAATGATTGGCTGTAAATCCGTTAAAAATAAAAATCTCGTCATAGGATAGTATCCACAAATAGGTTGAGATAAAGAAATAAAAGAAATCTTATCTGGGAAGAACGAGATGATAATTAAAAACGGTTTTATTGCTTTGGCATTATTCGGATTCGCTGTAACAACGCAGGCGAAGCAAACAGTTTGTGTATTTGATCCAGTTGGTAAATCGGGTGATGCATTTGCACTGGCAAAAGATTATGCATTAGAAGCAAAAAAGTGGGGCGCAGAGATTGATTTGCGTGCCTATGTCGATGAGCGTGTTGCAGCTGAAGATTTAAAAGTAGGGCAATGTGATGGTGCAATTATCAGTGGATTACGTGGTCGACAATTCAATAAATATGTCGGTTCACTTGATGCAGTTGGCGCTTTAACTGATTTGAAAACGGCAATTCTTGCTTATCAATTGCTCTCTAAGCCTCAAGCGGCAAAAAGTATGATCAATGGCCCTTATGAAATTGCGGGTCTTGGAACGATTGGACCTGCGTATTTGTTTGTTGCTGATCGTAATATAAATACTTTGGCTAAGGCCGCAGGTAAGAAAGTTGGTGTATTTGCTTATGATGAAGCTCAACCGAAATTGGTTGCACAAATAGGTGCACAAGCTGTTTCAGTCGATGTGACCAATGCAGGGGCAAAATTTAATAATCATCAAATTGATATTGTTCCCGCGCCAATTGTTGCTTATAAGCCTTTTGAGCTTTATAAGGGACTCGGTGATAAAGGCGGAATTGTCAAATTTCCACTGACGCAAATTTCGGCAAATTTCATTATTCGAAAGGATAAATTTCCTGACGGGTTTGGGCAGAAATCGCGTGAATGGGTGGCGGGGCAACTCGGTCGAACGTTTAATATTATTTCAAAATACGAAAAAGAAATTCCAACCAAATACTGGATGATTATCCCACCTGAAGAACAAGTCAACTATATGAAGATGATGCGTGAAGCACGTATCTCACTCACTAAAGCAGGAATTTATGATCCAAAAATGATGAACTTCTTGAAAAAAGTTCGCTGCAAACAAAATCCAAATAACTTTGAATGTGCGCTCAATGATGAGTAACACATGATTTGATTGATGAACCCTCTTTATTGATTGTAATTTAGAGGGTTTTTAGTCAGTAAGGCGACACTATATTTTAAAAAACATAACAACATTTAGATATGAGAAAGTCAAAGAACATGCTACAACTAAGCTGTTCAAATTTATTTGTACTCACGATTTTCTATTGATATGACGCTACCGCTCGACTTAACACCTTTATCGCAAATTGAATCAAATCAAGAACATATTTTAGCGATCAAGCGTAATGATTTATTACCTTTATTGAACGATCCGCATCGTTTAAGTCATTATGCAGATCATTTGGTTCAAGCTCAAAGCGTCTTGCTGAATGGTGTCGATCCTAAGTTAAATCAGCAGCTTAGCGAAGTGATCACTCAGATTATTCAGCAGTTGTCTTTATCCAAAAAGTTTTTAGGCACACGCCGTTTTAATGCACTGCAAAAATGGTTGGGCATTGATATTGAATATGATGCTGGGCAAGTGAAATATGTTAAAGATTTAGATCGTTTGATTAATGAAGCGAATTATTTGAGTCAACGTTTGCAGATTGAAATCCAAAAATCACAATCGCGTTTACAGCAGGTATTGGGTTTAAGAGAGCAGATGGCTGCTTATATTCAGGCAGCCGATCAATTCTTGATTGAGTATCCTCAGTTTAGTAAGCAGCAAGTGCTGGATCATTTTGTGGAGCGCTTATCTAAAAAGGTAAATACTTTACAAACATTACAGACCAGTAATGATATTGCAATCAAACAGATGCAGCTTTCACAGCATTTATCTTTTAGCTTGCTTGATCGTTTTAAAGAGGCACAACAGGTTTTAATTCCAGCATGGCAATATCATTTAAAGCAAAGTCGGGAATCCAATTCGACTGCGACGATTGAACAGTTGGATAAAAGCCGCGAAGATTTAATCCAAAATTTGAAAAAATCATTACAGAAATAAGAGGGAAATATGATGTCAGATTCAGAACTGAGTAAGGTATCTCATGAGCTTGAAATTAAGCCAGAGCAGCGTTTTGAGCAGTTGAACTTAAAAGACTTAGGCCTACAACCTCAAGATTTTGCTGAAGTGATGGATGCGCATAAAGAACTGGCCGATATCAGTACCACTGCTGTTGCAGAATATGGCAAAAATATTGCCAATAAAACCTCAACCTATACCGATGAGTTGTTGAATCTGGTACAGAACAAAGACCTTGATGCAACTGGACAAAAACTCAATGAAGTGGTGCAAGTCGCTCAGCAGTTAAATACTTCAAGTATTTTAAATAAATCTAAAAGTTCAGGTTTTTTTGGTGGCTTATTGAGTAAGTTCAAGAATGCTAAACAAAATTTTGATCAGCATTTTAATACCACCAAAGAGCAGATTGATGTATTGGTCAAAGAAATTGAAAGCTCACAATCAGGTTTGAAAGCACGTGTTGGGACATTGGATAAAATGTTTGATGCGGTTCAAGATGAATATAAGCAACTAGGTGTTTATATTGCAGCGGGTCAGTTGAAGCAGCAGGATATTCAACAGCAAATCACGATTCTGACAAGTCAGGAACAAGATCAACAGACCACTCAGCAGATTTATGATCTCAATCATGTGGCAAATAATCTTGAAAAACGAGTCAGTGATCTTCATGTTTTACAGCAGTCTGCGATGCAGACTTTGCCGATGATTCGGATTATCCAGTCGAATAACTTGATGTTGGTAGACAAATTTTACGCGATTAAAAACATCACATTACCAGCTTGGAAAAATCAAATTAGTTTGGCAATTTCGTTGCAAGAGCAAAAGAATAGCGTCCAACTTGCCAAGGCCATTGATGATACTACCAATGAATTATTACGTCGTAATGCTGAGTTATTGCATCAAAACTCAGTTGATACGGCTAAAGCCAATCAGCGTTCCGTGATCGATGTTGAAACCCTTGAACATGTACAAAACACCCTCATTAAAACAGTAAATGATGTGATTCAGATTCAGAAAGAAGGGATGCAAAAGCGTGCCGAAGCGACAACCCGTTTGCGTGCTTTGCAAGAAAATTTGAATCATCTGGTGCTTGAAAATAGCCAACCACCTAAATCTTGATATTGCTAATTTTTGAAGGAAAGATCATTGTCACCCATAGAAGATTTTAGTGTACAACCGATTGACCAGCGTTTAGATGTTTTAAAAAAACGTCAACGCAATTTAATGATCTGGTTTTTTCTGACCAGTACATTCGTTGTTGTTACAATCGCTGGTCTGTTTTTGCAAAAAGAATTTATCTATCGTTTCTTTGATCTTTCTGTACATGTGCAGGCTTTAGATTTACCTTATCATGTACAGGATCTTGTTCCTTTTAAGCAACCCGTCGATTATCTTTTTAATTTATTATCATGGTTCGGCTGGCTGTTTCTCAAACTTTTTGTCTCATTTATTGGCGCTTTTTTACTGCTTAGTTGGGCCAAGAAATTTAAATTTTTTCAGCAACGTTTTCAAGCATGGACACAGCGTATTCTGGCGTGGGTGATTTCTTTTATTTTGCTTTGGTCAGGTCTGACCTACATCCAGTATGACTGGAAAGATGAAACTAAGCAGGCTTATCAACAATGGATGAGCTATCAAAACAATATTGTTGAAAGTCAGATTGCTCAAGATTTACAGCAGGCCAATATTTCTTCGACTGAAAAAGCTTATGTCTTGGCGCAAGTGGCCTTATTGCATCAACCTGTCGATCGAAAGACCGCTAATGTCTATGTGAATCAATTAATTAGTGCAGAGAAAACCAATCCAACTCAATTTAAAGCATATGACTTTAAACCTGAACAGCTGTGGGTCATGCAGCAGCAACTATACGGTAAGAGTATTACCTCAATCACGCAGCCCTTAGACCTGCGCGCACAGCAAGCCGAACGTATTTCTCAGATTGTGAATGTCATTTTATGGGGCTTGATTGTATTGGCTGTTGCTTTAAGCACAATTTTATATGTGCTCGCCAAACATTTGAAAAATCGTCGTGTGCGGATTGGTCAAAAATTGGATGTCTCTTAATTTTAAGTTCGGTTTATCCGATCAAACTCATAAAAACATACTGTTTTACCTATTCATTACTTTTGCGTACTATAGCCTCATTGAATGAATTTAGCTGATTTAAAAGTCTTAGCGTTTGGAGAAATACATGTTAGATCAAAATATTAAAACTCAATTAAAAGCTTACTTAGAACGTTTAGAAAGTCCAATCGAGTTGGTTGCCGCTTTAGATGACTCCGACAAAGCAGAAAAAATTAAAGAACTCGTGACTGAAATTGCTGAACTTTCTGACCAAGTAACGGCGCGTTTTGACGGTTCAAATGCTCGCCGTCCTAGTTTCGGTGTGGCCAAAGCAGGTGAACAACCACGTGTGTTCTTTGCTGGCTTACCGATGGGACATGAGTTTACTTCTTTGATCTTGGCATTATTACAAGTATCGGGTTATGCACCTAAAGTCTCTGATGAAGTACTCACTCAGATCAAAGGCTTAAACTTGACTGCCAACTTTGATGTGTTTGTATCGTTGAGCTGCCATAACTGTCCAGATGTGGTTCAAGCTTTAAACTTGATTGCGATTAACAATCCAAATACTACAGCAACCATGATTGATGGTGCTTTCTTCCAAGACGAAGTTGAAGAACGCAAAATCTTGGCGGTGCCAATGGTGTTCCAAGACAATCAGCATATTGGTCAAGGTCGTATGACTTTGGAAGAAATCTTAGCGAAATTGGATAGCAATTCAGCTGAGAAAGATGCAGCCGCAATCAATGCCAAAGATGCATTTGATGTGTTGGTGATTGGTGGCGGTCCTGCTGGAGGTACAGCGGCGATCTATGCGGCACGTAAAGGCATCAAAACGGGTATCGTGGCTGAACGCTTTGGTGGTCAGGTGATGGATACCATGGACATTGAGAACTTTACCACTGTTCAAAAAACCGTAGGTCCTCAGTTCGCTCAAGACATGGAAGCCCATGTCCGTGAATACGGTGTCGACATCATGAACTTGCAACGTGTCAGCAAGATCACTGGTGCAGATCAAACGGCCAATGGTCTGGTTGAGGTTGAACTGGAGAATGGTGCCAAACTTGAATCGAAAACCATCATCCTGTCTACAGGTGCACGTTGGAGAGAAATGAATGTACCGGGCGAAGCTGAATACCGTACTCGTGGTGTAGCGTACTGCCCACACTGTGATGGTCCATTATTCAAAGGCAAACGTGTTGCGGTGATTGGTGGAGGTAACTCAGGTGTTGAAGCAGCGATTGACCTTGCAGGGATTGTTGAGCATGTGACTTTGGTTGAGTTTGATACCAAACTTCGTGCAGACCAAGTACTGCAAGACAAATTAAACAGCTTACCAAATACCACTGTGATCATGAATGCCTTAAGTACTGAAGTGGTTGGTGATGGTGCTCAGGTAACGGCATTGAAATACAAAGATCGCGCTACTGATGTTGAACACACAGTTGAACTTGCAGGGATCTTCGTACAAATTGGTTTATTGCCAAACACGGATTTCTTAAAGAACAGCGCAGTTGAACTCAGCAACCGTGGCGAGATTGTGATTAATGATCGCAACGAAACCAATGTCAAAGGTGTCTTTGCCGCAGGTGACTGTACGACAGTACCGTACAAGCAAATCATCATTGCCACAGGTGAAGGCGCGAAAGCATCACTGTCTGCCTTTGATTATATGATTCGTTCTGGTGTGTAAGTAAACACAATAAAAAAGCCCCAATTATTTGGGGCTTTTTTATTGTGTTTAGTTCTTCGGTTTATATAAACCGTGATCGACAAGGTGTTCACGCAAGATACGACGTAATTCTAGAACTGCTTCTGGGGTCTCTTGAATTGAATGGCCGCCCGTGAAAATCTTCTCGGAAACAGCACCATCTAAATGTGCACTCTTATAAGGAACAATCCCGTCTGTAATGACATTTGGATCATCACTCTTGGTAATGTTGCCCATAATCGAGTGAAAAACCAGTCCATTTTCAGGCGGAATAGAGGCGGTTAATTCCATAAATTTGGATTTTTTACTGAGATCACTTGGCCCATTTTGAATTACATCATTGGTCAGGGTTTTAACGAATTCTTTTAAATCCATATCATCACTGGTGAGTGTATCTGCCAAAGTGGTCAAGAAGGTTGCAGGGAGTTTGATGATTTTACGTGCTGCTAGTGTAAACCAGCGATCAGCAAAGTCAGTTCCTTTATGTGGAGCAGCCAAGAAAATGGCACGATCAAAATTAGTAATCGGTTCCATTTTAAGCCGTTCACCAATCACAGGATGCTTGCGTAAACGCGTTTGTTGACGGCTACTCATCATGGTGAGTGCCTGTTTAGAAATATCAGCATTGCTCACCAAGAGTCGGCTGATAATGCCTCCCATACTATGCCCAATTAAAACTGCATCTTGTGCTGCAGCATCTTTATTGTTGAGTGAGCCAAAGGCTTGTTTTAATAAGGCATAAATTTGAAAACGGCTTTCCAGAATCGGCATATTGGTTGAATAAAACACTTGCCAAACTTGATAGTGTTCACGTAGTACCGCATCACCCATAATATCATTAGTGACCGCAATCCATGCCTCAGGGCTGCTGGCAAGACCATGCACCAATACAATCACTTTCTTGTTCGGATTATAGGGTTCCAGCATATAGAGATGTGGCATGGTCAGATGCTGATCACGATCAATTAAAGTTAAATAAGCCGCTGCACCTAAATTATTCTCAGCTAACCAGAGTCCATAAGGTGCAGAGAAATTGGCTGCAAGCGAATATTCTTTACCTGCAATACTGACTTTCTCTACGCTATAAGGGTCATAAACCTTTACTTCAAAGTTTGGATTATTTAAAACATCATTAATGGTTGCGGCTGCATTCTTGGGTTGCGCAATAATGGTTGCGGCTAAATAACGTGCTTTATGAATATTAGGGTTAATTCCATTTGGATAGCTATAACTTAATGGATCAAGAATATATTTATTTTCGCCATGGGCTGCATCCGTTGAAGGAAACACGGCCACGAAATCTGAACCGAAACCATCACGGCGGTTAATGGCTCGTAAGCCCGAAAAGTTCATGTTATAGCTGGAAATAAATTTCTCCAGCTTCATATTTTGTAAGCGTTGATAGGATTGAATGTCTATCGTATAGGTGCTTTTGCCAATTTGAATGGTAGGGCTAATGGTTTTAGACGGATTTCTTAAACTATGCACATTCACCAATTTGGTTAAAGCTTGGTTGTAAAAGTCTCGAATCTGGACCTGACGGTTATCAAAAATGCGTTCTTGCGGTTGTCGTGTCGTTTTGAACAAATATGCATAGCTATAACGGATGCTTTTATCTAAAGCTTCAAGCTCTTGATCTAAGCATTGCTCATAGGTCTTTTGTATGGCTTTCTGTTCTTCCTCAGGTTTGTGTTTTGTCAGTTTACTGATTTTACATTCGGACGCGTCGGACAGACTCAGCGCTTTTGAGAGATAGAGTTCGCTCGCTGTAGATAAAAGTTGCTCATCCTGGATTTGCGGAATTTTGTGTAGATCTGCAATGCACTCATTTGGTGTTTGCATACACACTTTGGCTTCTTTGCCCGACATCGACAAGACATTGAGGCTGGCTTCACTGAGTTTTTTTTGCGTAAGAATGCTGTTACGTTCGTTGGCAATCGTCACATTGAGAGCTTGTTGTTTGATACTGACAACTTGGCAGCCACTCATCACGACGGTGCTTAGGAGAGAGATAAAAAATAGACGCTTATTCGGTGTAAATGCTAGCATGGTATGTCAGCAATTTCGCTGGAAGATTGTAGCTATAATACGAAAATCGAATGTTTTTTCAATCATAGATAAAAAAATAGACTGCACACAGCAGTCTATTTTTGTAATGCGATTCTACAAGCTCAATTAGTTCAGAACTTGCCACACATTCCAGCGTTTTCCGGCTTCAACTTCTTTGATCAAACGATCAGTCACTTCTGCTTCGTCAGGATAGTTGATTTTATAGTTTTTCAAGGTTTGAAGCGCATTTTTCTTTTGCTCTAACCATAAATAGTTGTTGGCAGCAGAAAGATAAGCTTCTTGGACGCCACCTTTCATTGCTTTGTCTAAATATGGAATAGCCTCACGTTGACCACCACCTTCTGATAAGCCAAAACCGAACCAGAAGTTGGTTTCAGGATCATTCGGGCTGATCGCGAGAATACGTTGCGCATAAGTTAATGACTTTGAAGTATAAGATGTACCTAAGTCTAAGTTACGTGCCATCACGCTTGCTTTAAACGCACGAGTCAAGATATCTAAAGAAGCATTTGGCTTTTCGGCTAAAGCATCTAGTTTCTGCGTGGTTTCTTTTAACTTGACTTCATAGCCCTTACGTTCTTGACGTTCTGGGAAACGAGGTGGATAGTGACGTGCTTTACCTTCAACTAATTGTAAAAAGTCATCGATTTCAGTGACATCAATTTCATTCTCACCAGCAAGAACCGCATATTTCATGTTGCGTTGTTTGTTGTCAATGGTTGGGATAATGAGCTTGTTGATATCCAATGTTGTTGATTTTGATGGATCATTTTGTAATGACACGACCATTTTCGTGACAGGCTGAGCCGCAGCATCTTTGATCGCAACTTCAAAGCTTGGTGGGGCATCATACTTGGTTGGATTTAAAGCATAGAATGGAGGAGTTGGGTCTGGTTCCTTAAACACAAAGGGTTCAGCAACCTTCTCTTTTTTAACAGGGGCAACGCCACAGGCCGTCAAAAAAGAAGTTGAAAGTACAAGTAATGCCAAAGGCTTAAAATTCATGCTTTACATCCATTAATTTTAGTTAAATGAGAAGTAGATCGTTGGTTTCACCAGTCTAGGAAAAGCAAAACCAACTTGCAATGAGAAGCTTGTTACATTTTTTATATATTTGACTAGGTTGCCGAAGTTTTGTTCTGTGCTTCGCACTCACGTCTAACTTCTTCAATAATTTTAAGTTCTTCTTTACTCAATGGTTGAGTTTTTGAACTTTGCGAGGTGAAGCTCGGGTCAAGTTCAGACAGACGTTGGCAAAGTACGTTCATGCGTTTTTCATTTTTTTGCATACGATCGAGTAAAACGCGCATGCCTTCTAAAATAGGATCAGACTGATCTTGTGTTGTCGCATAAGGTTCGAAACCAATACTTTCCGCGTAGTCACGGCGATTGACTTCATCTTGTTCGATTTGACTTTTGTCTTTGAAAATATAACGGGCAGGGTTACCAACAGCAGTTACACCAGCAGGTACTTCTTTGGTTACAACTGCATTTGAGCCGACTTTGGCACCTTTATGTACTGTAAACGGTCCCAAGATTTTTGCACCAGCACCAACAACCACACCATCTTCAAGTGTTGGATGACGTTTGCCTTTATTCCATGTAGTTCCACCTAAGGTGACACTATGATAAAGCGTTACATCATCACCAATCTCAGCTGTTTCACCAATCACTACACCCATGCCGTGATCGATAAAAAAACGCTTACCGATTTTTGCGCCAGGATGAATTTCAATACCAGTGGCAAAGCGGCTAAAAGAAGAAAGTAGGCGGGCGGTACCTTTATATTCTTTTTTCCAGAGCTCATGCGCCATGCGATGCATAATCAGTGCATGGATACCTGGATAGGTGGTCAGGACTTCTAATGTATTGCGGGCCGCAGGATCACGCGCAAATACAGCTTCGATATCTTCTTTTAGCTGTTTAATCATGATTATGATCCTCCGTATTGGTCTTTTTCCATGAACCTTGGGCTAATGCCTGTACGCGGCTAAAGATTCCACGTAATAAATGATACTCCATACGATCTAATTGTATCCTTCCGAATAGACGACGCAAGCGTAATGGGAGTAAACGGGGATTATTTGGATCTAAAAACTCAATTTCAGTCAACATTTTTTCTAAATGAGGATAAAACTGTTCCATTTGTTGTTGTGTAACCAATGGTTCATCCCATTCCATGCTTTGTTGTTGCTTCAGTTGCATGTGGTCATCTGACTTGTCTTGAACCTGAGTATTTTGTTCAAGCGCAGCCATTCTTAACTCATAGCAAACCACTTGAATCGCTTGCGCGACATTGAGTACGCCATATTCAGGGTTTACTGGAATGGTTAAGTGATAATTGGCTAGGGCTAATTCTTCATTGGTGAGTCCACGATCTTCACGCCCAAACACAATTGCAATATTTTGTTGTTTGGTTGCAGCATCTAATGCTTCTTTTGCAGCAGGTCGAACATCTAGCAATGGCCATGGAATCGTGCGACTACGTGCACTGGTCCCAAACACCATATGACAATCTTGAATGGCTTGTTCCAAAGTTTCAACAATTTCAATTTGTTCAATTAAATCTTGCGCACCTGCTGCCAGTGCATCAATATCCGAATGTGGATAGGTCTTTGGTGCGACGAGTACAAGTTTTGATAAACCCATGGTTTTCATTGCGCGTAAAGCACTACCAATATTGGCTGGTAGGGTGGTATTGACCATAACAATACGCACATGATCCAAATGTTTGGACACGTTGTTTGAGTCAAACAGGTTCATATATTATCCAAAATTAAGAGTATTGAGAGACTTCAGCTTGATAAAGATCCAGTGCTTCATCCATTGACATATTGTCTGGTGGAGGAGCTACCGTTGCAACTTTAGGTGCCTCAGCTGCTTTTGCAGCCTTCGATTTCACTTGGTATTCGATGAAAATGGTTTCTTTGCCAAAATAATCGCGTAATTTTCCAAGTAATTCATCTAATGGCACAACTTTCCATTGTGCACCTAAATGTAATTCAGCAGTTGCGAAGCTTTGTTCAAGCAGGATTTGCAGACCAATATGCTGACACATATCGATATTACAATAAGGTAATAGGATCGCCTGTAGATCCTTGGCCAAAGATTTGGTCATCAAATCTTGAGGGAGGCGAATTTGAATGCTTTGCGCTCGTTTTTGGCGAATTTCATTCAAATTAAAAGCTTTACTTAGTCGTGCCATCGGGCGATCAAAGCCTTCACGCTCGTAAATTTCACCCTCAATCACCACAACCTGTTCTAAACGAACAATATCTTTGTAGCGTTGGAAACGCTCATGGTTACAGCTAATTTCAACACGTGCTGTACCATCATCGAGTGTGATCATGATGCGGTTTGGGAAGTTGGCAATATCAACCACTAAACCTGCAAAAACAGTAGTCACACCGCGACGTGTCGGAGTGAGTTCATTCAGTTTGGCAGAAATGAATGATTTTAATTCAGGACGATAGACATCAATCGGGTGACCTGTAAGGTAGAGCCCCAGTGTGTCTTTTTCGCCTTTAAGACGAACCTCATCTGACCAAGGTTTCACGGGTTTGGCTGGTTTACGCTGAACTTCTTCAACTTCACCAAACAAGTCCATGATACCTGTTTCACGATTACTTCGAGCTTGATCAGCTGCTTGGACTGCTTCAGGTAATTGAGCCATTAAACTTGAGCGTTCAATACCAAGACAATCCAGCGCACCTGCACGAATCAAAGCTTCTAAGGTACGCTTATTGATTTTTTTCAGATCAATACGATGACAGAAATCAAATAGATCTTTATATGGACCTTCATTAATTCGTGAATCGATGACCGATTGCATTGCCTGTTCACCTACACCTTTGATCGCACCTAAACCATACACAATGGTTTGCTCATCGCTAGCATGGAAGTGATATAAAGACATATTCACGGAAGGTGGAAGTACTTCCAACTTGTTATTGCGGCAGTCGTCAATCAAGAAGACGATACTGTCCGTATTCTGCATTTCCGATGATAAAACCGCCGCCATAAACTCAGCAGGGTAATGTGCTTTTAACCAAGCCGTATGATAGGCAACTAGGGCATAGGCAGCGGCATGTGATTTGTTAAAACCATAACCTGCGAATTTTTCCATATAGTCGAAAATATGGTTAGCAGTTGCTTCATCAATATCTTTTTTCGATGCACCTTCAATAAAGATTTGGCGTTGTTTCACCATTTCTTCAGGTTTCTTTTTACCCATAGCTCGACGAAGTAAATCCGCGCCGCCAAGGGTATAACCTGCACAGAACTGTGCAGCCTGCATTACCTGTTCTTGGTAAACCATAATCCCGTAGGTCGGTTCTAACACACCTTCCAATAAAGGATGTAGATATTCAAACTCACCACCATGCATACGGTGGATAAAGTCAGGAATAAGATCCATAGGACCTGGTCGATATAAGGATACGAAAGCAATAATTTCTTCAAATTTGCTTGGTCTTGCTTCCTTCAGCATTTTTTTCATGCCGACGGATTCAAACTGGAATACCGCTGTGGTATTTGCATTGGCAAAGACCAGATAGGCATCTTTGTCATCCAGTGGGACATCGGCAATATTAAGTGGTATTTCAGCCTTGATTCTTTTATTAATATTTTGAACCGCATCTTCAATCACGGTCAGGTTACGTAAACCCAAGAAGTCAAACTTTACCAGACCTGCTGCTTCTACGTCATCTTTATCGTATTGTGCGACACGGTTAGTACCATCTGAATCACACAGTACCGCGGAGTAATCGGTAATTTTACCTGGCGCAATAACGACACCACCCGCATGTTTACCTGTATTACGGGTAATACCTTCAAGTTTGAGTGCCATTTCCCAGATTTCAGCAGCATCATCATTGTCAGGGTTGGATGGGTTGGTGACGATATCTTTAAGCTGCGGCTCCATGTCAATCGCTGTGACCAAATCGACACCCAGCGGTTTTGTTGGAATCATTTTTGAAATACGGTCAGCAAGACCATAAGACTTACCAAGGACACGTGCTACATCTCGAATCGCACCTTTTGCTGCCATGGTACCGAAGGTCGCAATCTGTGATACTGCTTGGCGGCCATAGTTTTGGGCCACATATTCAATCACACGGTCACGGCCAGCAATACAGAAATCGACGTCGAAATCGGGCATCGAAACACGTTCTGGGTTTAAGAAACGTTCAAATAGCAAATCATATCGTAATGGATCAAGGTCGGTAATTTTTAAACTGTAGGCAACCAATGAACCAGCACCCGAACCACGACCAGGACCTACAGGGACGCCATTATTTTTGGCCCACTGAATAAAGTCCATGACGATCAGGAAGTAGCCAGGAAATCCCATCTTAAGAATGATATCAACTTCGTATTTGATTCGTTCATCATAAGGCTTCCGAATCTCAGCCCAATCCTCATCACGTTCAGCAATCGGATAAAGATGATTTAAACGCTCCTCTAAACCTTCACGAGACAAATGTTCAAAATAGGTGTCGATGGTATAGCCATCTGGAATCGGGAAGTCAGGTAAGAAATAAGTACCCAGTTGCAATGCAACATTACAACGTCTTGCAATATGGTAGGTATTTTCAATCGCACTTGGAATATCTGAGAATAGCTCAGACATTTGCTCGCCAGTTTTGAAATACTGCTCAGTACTATAGTTTTTAGGACGTTTATCATCACCTAAAACATAGCCGTCGGCGATACAAACACGAGCTTCATGTGCTTCAAAATCATCTTGTTTAACAAAGTGCACATCATTATGTGCGACCACACCAATTTGATATTTGGCAGCGAGCTTAACTGCTTGTTGAATAAAATCTTCTTCACCAACACGTTCAGTCCGTGTTAAAGCTAAATAGACACGATTTCCAAACTTTTCAATCCATGCTTCTAATAAAGGTTCTGCTTTTTGTGGATTGGAAGAGCAGAGCATTTTACCAACATCACTGTGTTGGCCCAGTAAGACAATTAGATCTTCAGCTTGTTCAAGCACCCATTCTTTTTGTACACAAGGGAGACTGAGTTGCTGGCCTTCAATAAAACCGCGTGACACGATTTCAGTCAGATTACGCCAACCTGTACTATTCATGGCCAATAAGGTTGCACGATGTTCAGCATCATTTAAGCGAATGACACTGCCTAGAATAGGCTTAATCCCTTTTTTTAAACAGGATTCATAAAATTTGACTGCAGCATGTAGATTGGATAAGTCAGTCAATGCCAGTGCGGGCATTTCGTTTGTTACGGCAGCCTTGACCAAATCAGGTATGCGAACAATCGATTCCGTGATCGAAAATTCTGTGTGGATACCGAGATGAACAAACCGCATAGAAGGACTATCCTTTTTTAAAGCAACGCATAGTTTAGCATGCAAACCGAAAATGACATGCTTAATATTTTGGCAAACCGTGTGTTTGCTTTGTTATTTTTATAAAATATTAAAAATTAGTTTTTGATTTTTCAGTAGATATAAATACCTATTTACACAAAGTGTTTTACCGCTAGAATGTAATCGAATAAAAATGTAGCAATGTGAGCGAAATAATGAAATTAAAAAACATCGTATTTTCAATATTATTGACTAGTAGTTTATTTACCTTCAGTCATGCGGATGATGTGTCCTTTAGCCAAGAACTCGTACAACAAGCGAAAGCGGGGGATGCGACGGCACAGAACAATTTAGGTGATGCTTATTATTATGGAAACGAGATTGATCAAGATTTTGGTAAAGCACTGGAATGGTTTAAAAAAGCGGCAGCAAAAGGCAATGCAGATGCGATTTTTTCAGTTGGCTATATGTATGATTATGGCGAAGGTACAGAAGAAGATAATCCAACTGCTTTGAAATGGTACACCCAAGCGGCACAAAAGGGTCAGCTCTATGCGCAATACTATTTAGGTTATTTGTATCTCTATGGTGATGATGGTGTGAGTGTAAATACCAAAAAAGGAGTGGAGTGGATGACCAAGTCAGCTGATGCTGGTTTGGATATGGCGCAAGCTGAACTCGGTCATTTATACAATGATGGTGAGGAAGGTGTGCCACAAGATCTCAAAAAAGCACTGCATTATTATCAGTTAGCTGCGAAACAAGAAGAGTCTTCTGCCATTAATAACTTAGGTATTTTTTATTTAGAAGGCAAGGCTGGATTAAAACAAGACTATAAAGAAGCTTTACGTTTATTTAGTTTGGCTTCTGGTGCAGGAAATGGTTTGGGTTCTTCTAATATTGCGTATATCCATGAAGAGGCCAAAGGTGTTGCAAAGAATTATAAAAAAGCAGCAGAGTTTTATGAGCTCGCAGTGGCACAAGGTGAGGACGAAGCCTTACTGGATTTGGCTCGGTTATATGAAAAAGGTGGTTATGGTTTGACTAAAAACCTAAAAAAATCGAAAGAATATGAAGCGCAGTGGGATGAGTTACAGGATTCTGATTCTTAAATAAAAAAAGCCCCCAAAATTTAATGGGGGCTTTTTTTTATTAACGCATCTTGGCTAAGAAGCGACTCAAGCGATTGATCGCTTCACGTAGTTCATTTTCAGCAGGTAAGAACACCACACGGAAGTGATCTGGTGTTGGCCAATTAAACCCTGTGCCTTGTACCAAGAGAACTTTCTCTGCTCTTAATAAATCCAACATTAATTTTTCATCATCTTCAATTGGATAAATTGTTGGGTCGAGTTTTGGGAAGCAATACATTGCGCCATCAGGTTTAACACAACTCACACCTGGGATCTCATTCAGCATTTCCCACGCAATATTACGTTGTTCGTATAAACGACCACCTGGTCGAATCAAGTCATTAATCGACTGATAACCGCCTAAGGCTGTTTGAATTGCATATTGCGCTTGGTGGTTGGCACATAAGCGCATTGAAGCCAGCATATCTAAGCCTTCAATATAGTCTGCAGCACGTGCTTTATTACCCGTGATTGCCATCCATCCTGCACGATAACCTGCGATACGATATGCTTTTGATAAACCATTGAATGAAATACACAGTTGATCGCCAGCTAAAGCCGCAACCGCTACATGCTCAATGCCGTCATAAACGATTTTGTCGTAGATTTCATCAGCAAATAAAATCAGGTCATGTTTTTTCGCTAGCGCAACAATTTGCTCTAACACATGACGTGGATAGACAGAACCCGTAGGGTTGTTCGGATTGATAATCACGATACCACGGGTGTTCGGTGTGATTTTACTTTCCATATCCGCAATGTCAGGATACCAGTAGTTTTCAGAATCACATTTATAGTGAATTGCAGTGCCACCAGAAAGATTCACTGCTGCTGTCCATAATGGATAGTCTGGCATAGGTACCAGCATTTCATCACCGTCATCAAGCAGACCTTGCATCGCCATCACGATCAGTTCAGAAACACCATTACCGACATACACATCATTGACATGCATATCAAAAATGCCTTTCTGTTGGTAATACTGGCAGATGGCTTTACGTGCAGGGAAAATCCCTTTTGAGTCGGTATAGCCAATTGCATTTGGAAGGTTTAATGCAACATCGTTAATAATTTCTTGAGGGGCTTCAAAACCAAAAGGTGCAGGGTTGCCGATATTCAGCTTGATGATCTTATGTCCTTGCTCCTCCATTTCATTGGCGGCGCGTAATACTGGTCCACGGATGTCGTAACAAACATGCTCAAGCTTAGATGATTTTTTAATTTCTCGGCTTGATTGATTAGACTGGGGAACAACAGTATTTTTTGACATAGCTGGATTCACTTTTGCATATCGGTATAAATAACTTTTAAAGGTTTCAACACTTACCAAATTTAGATCGTGTTGATCTCTCAGCAATTCAACAATTTTTTCATGGGTGAAACCTGATTGTTGATATTGTCTGATGGTTGGTAATAGATTTTGGAAAACCACACTTTTTTTCTGAGACATTGTTTGTCCTATACAACCGTGCGAAATTAGAATAACACCATATTTGCTTACGCAAAAGATAATATTGTTAAAAATTGCTTACCATATGGATTTAATTTGCTTTCTTTTTGCTTTTGTTGATTTTATTGCTTAAATTTCACCAAATTATACGATCTGAGACTAGAGTTTTTTTTTTGAATGGCGTAAATATAAAACCTGATCATTAAGATAGTTCTAACATCAGAATAAAAGGTGCAGGTTATGGGAAAAGTGAATAAAACAGACCGGGAATGGCAAAGAGAATTATCACCTGAAGAATACCGCATAACTCGTCAAAAGGGCACAGAACCCGCATTTACTGGACAATATTGGAACAATAAACAACATGGTACGTATGTTTGCCGTTGTTGCGGTGCGGAATTGTTTTCTTCAGAAACAAAATACGATAGTGGTTGTGGTTGGCCGAGCTTTTTTAGACCTATTGACAGTGTTGCAATCGAAGAACATGAAGATTTATCACACGGTATGGTCAGAACAGAAATTGTCTGCCATGATTGCGATGCACATTTGGGCCATGTGTTTGAGGATGGTCCACAGCCGACAGGACTGCGTTATTGTGTGAATTCGGCATCATTACAACTTAAAACAGAAGAAAAGAACGACGAGGAAACGTATCCATGAGTAACATTTATCAGTTTGAAGCTGAATTGTTAGAGGGAGAAACAAAAGCGCTCGCTGATTATAAAGGCAAGGTCATGCTGATTGTAAACACTGCAAGTAAGTGTGGTTTTACTCCGCAGTTTGCGGGACTTGAGAAACTTTATGAAAAATATAATGCTCAAGGCTTAGAAGTTTTAGGATTTCCATGCAATCAATTTGGAGGACAAGATCCAGGGACAAATAAGGAAATTGGCGCATATTGCCAGCGTAATTATGGGGTCAGTTTTCCCATGTTTGCCAAGGTGGATGTGAAAGGACCTGAAGCACATGTGATTTTTCGTTATTTGACTCGTGAGGCAAAAGGTCTTTTGGGGAGCCGAAATATCAAATGGAACTTTACTAAGTTCTTGGTGGGGCGTAATGGTGAGGTTTTAGAGCGTTATGCGCCAACAACTAAGCCAGAGGCTTTGGAAGCTGATATCGAAAAAGCATTGGCGAAGAAATAAATGAGCAAAGTTTTTGGTTGAGGTTTGAATTCTTTTGGACTCAACTGTTGAATTCTGGAGTGATCCAGACATGCCTTATGTTGAAACGCGTAGGGCATGTCAAAGTCGAATTTGCTATAAATCCCACAGCCATCCGACCTTTTCAATTGGTGCTGTTGATATTGGACAGAGCCGCTTTTCAAGTACTTTTGCACAAGAGCAAGTCATTCAGGCAGGGGCTTTGGTGGTTATTCCTGCGCACGTAGAACATTCTTGTAATCCTTTACCTGATCAGGCATGGAGTTACCAGATGATGCATTTGGATGCTGCTTGGTTAATCACCTTGATTGAAGAACTGCACCAAGATATTGCTTTAGAAACTGACAGACAAACAATATATCTCCCTCAGTTAAGACCAACCATTGCTCATGATGTAAAAGCCTACGACGCATTTACAGTTTTGAATCGGCTACTATTTAACGAGCAAATTTCAGTACTCGAAAAAGAACAGTATTTAATTCAAACCTTAACAGAGATTCTAATACCGAGTTTTCATTGGGAAAAGATACATTCCTCTCATTATTTTCAGCAGTATCTTCCAGACTTATTGGAATGCCTTAAAGACAATATTGAGAATCTGTCTCTGCGAGAGCTTTCCGAAAAGATGAACATGAGTCGTTATGCATTAATACGATTATTTAAACATTACTTTGGATTAACCCCACATGCTTATCAGTTGAACTATAAGGTCAACCAAGCTCGGCAGCGTTTAAGAGAACCTGATCGTGATTTAGCAAGATTGGCATATGAACTCGATTTTAGCGATCAAAGTCATTTTCATCGTGTTTTTAAGCAATATACTGGCATAACACCCAATCAATATTATAAAAAATCTTAGCCCACGCAATTTTATACAAGAACAAAGCACCGCACTTTTCTAAGCTGACTCCGATTCACTTGGAGAGCATCTATGGAGCTTTTTCTAACCATCGCCATCACGCATTTTATTGCATTACTGACACCTGGTGCAGACTTCTTTTTAATTTTAAAGACCTTGATACAGAGCCAGAAAAAGGCTGCAAGATTCACCTGTGCAGGCATCGCACTTGGGAATGCCATCATATTGATCAGCATTTATTTGAGTCTATTTATCATTGGTCAGGTGAATACCGAATTATTCATCCTCATGAAGTGGTTGGGTGTTGTTTATTTTGCATATTTGGCGATTCAATGTTTCCGTTTGGCTCAATCGGCACAGAGGGTCAATCAACTTGATGAGAAACGTGTTCATCAACCGCACAATAATGCTTACCTGAAGGCGTTTCTATCGGGATTGCTTTCCAGTGTGTTGAACCCGAAGAATTTGATGTTCTATAGCGTGTTGGTGATCTTGATTTATCCGCAATATAATTTTGTTCAAAATACTTTGTTGTGTTTCTGGATGGTGGGGTTAGTGTTGATCTGGAATCTCGCTATTGTTCAATTGATCGGTTCAAGTATTTACCTGTCGTGGTTAAATCGGCATCTGCGCCATTTATATTATTTAGCAGGACTCAGTTTTTTGTTATTGATGCTGGTACTGATCATGTATTAAATAAAAAGACGGTCAAATGACCGTCTTTTTTATGCAAGCTTATTGAGTGGGTTCAATAGGTTGATGTGGTGTCTTCCTAAAGCTATGGATCTTGCGATTAATATCATCGATAAAGGTGTATACCACAGGAATCACCAATAACGATAAGAAGGTACTGGTAATCAAGCCACCAATGACTGAGATTGCCATTGGTGCACGGAAACTCGGATCGGTACCAATCCCGAGTGCAATTGGAAGCATCCCCGCACCCATTGCTAGCGTGGTCATGATAATTGGACGTGCCCGTTTATGGCAGGCATCGAGTAGGGCATTGAATCGTGAATAATGCTTTTCATTCCTTGCGATAATCGCGTAATCGACTAGTAGAATCGAGTTCTTACTGGCAATCCCCATCAGCATAATCAGACCAATCAAACTTGGCATTGAGAAACTACTTTTTGCTAAAAGCAGCATCACGAATGCACCACCGAGGGATAAAGGTAAGGCCACCAGAATGGTAATTGGCTGTAAAAAGTCTTTAAATAACAACACCAACACAACGTAGATACACAGTACACCTGTGAGCATTGCTAAACCAAAACTAGAGAACAATTCCTGCATCACTTCAGCATCACCAATATTGGTACGCTTCACCGTAGGTGGTAAATTCTTCATCGTCGGTAGTTGATCAACTTTGGCAGCAATATCTCCCAACGGTTGATTATTCAATTCAATATTGAAGTTAATGTTACGTAAACGGTTGAAACGGTCAATTTGTGATGGACCACTTTCGATATTGACGTCTGCAATGGTACCGAGCATCACAGGACCTCGACTACCTTTCACCATCAAGCGTTTCATGAGTTCTTGATCTTGACGGGCAGCCAGTGGCAGTTTAATTACAACAGGCACTTGGCGTTGAGATAAGTTCAATTTCGCAAGGTTTTGATCAAAATCACCCGCGGTCGCGATTCGTAAAGTCTCAGCAATATCGTAAGTGGTCACACCTAAATCAGCCGCTTTGGCAAAATCAGGGCGAATCACTAACTCAGGACGGATCAAGGCTGCACTCGAGGTGATACTGCCTACATTCGGGATGGTACGTAATTCGCGTTCAAGGCGACGTGCAGTTGCCATTAAGGCCTCTGGATCATCACCTGATAAAGCCAGTTGGTATTGACTGTTGTTACCCGCTAAACCAACCTGAATGCGTGCACCCGGAAGTGGTGCAAGGCGTTGGCGTAGTTGATCTTCAATGTCTTGTAAGCTAGCACTACGATCAGAACGTTCCGTGGTTTGAATCGTGAGCGTTGCTTTGCGCGGTTCACTTGATGCACCACCTGCAAATGGATCAGTTCCCGCAGCACCACCACCAATCGTGGTATAGATGCTTTTAATTTCAGGATGATCTTTAATCAGCGTACGTGCATATTCGGCAGTCTTAAGCGTATCTCCAAACTGTGAACCCGGGGTAAGCTCCAAACGAACTTGCGTTTGTCCTGTATCGGGTGGTGGGACAAAACCTGTAGGTAGCAATGGAATTAGCATAACTGAACAGATAAAGAAAGCAATTGCACCAGCTAAAGTGATCCAGCGATGATTCAGACACCAAGTCACCAAACGCATGTAGCCACGCATAACTTTGCCGTCTTTAGCACGGTCTTTGGCTAGACTGCTTGTACCTTGGTCAGTGGCAGTTTCTACGGTTGTTGATTCATCTTGCTGTTCAACTTTACCGACCCATGGTTTCAAAATATAGGCAGACATCATTGGGGTGAGTAAACGCGCAACAAGCAGTGAGGCAAAGATCGCAAGAGCCGCCGTCCAACCAAACTGAACGAAAAATTTACCTGCGATACCACTCATAAACGCAGTGGGTAGGAATACGGCAATCAATGTGAAGGTGGTGGCAATCACGGCCAGACCAATTTCATCGGCTGCTTCCATGGCCGCCTCATAGGGCGTTTTCCCCATACGTAAATGCCGTATGATATTTTCAATCTCAACGATGGCATCATCGACCAGAATACCCACCACCAATGACATGGCTAAAAGCGTCACTGTATTGAGGGTGAAACCAAAGAAATACATGCCAATTAAAGCAGGTAAAATCGATAATGGCAGGGCAGTTGCAGCAATGATGGTGGCCCGCCAATCACGTAAAAATAGCCACACCACCAAGATCGCTAATATCGCACCTTCATATAACAGTGACATCGAGCCTTTATAGTTATCCTCAACAGGCTTTACAAAGTTAAAGGCTTCGTTGATTTTTATATCGGGATGTGCGGCTTTAAGTTTATCTAATGCGACGACAACCCCTTTTTCTACATCAACCTCACTGGCACCTTTGCTTCGCGTAATTTCAAAGCCAATCACAGGTTGACCATTTAAGAGTGCAGCGGAACGCCGTTCAGCCGTACCATCACGAACAGTTGCAACCTGATCCAAACGAATATGTCGACCATCACTAAGTGCAATATCCATTGCACCTATTTCATCAGCTGTTTTTACTGTCGCAATGGTGCGGATGGATTGTTCACTACCCCCGATTTTGGTTTGACCGCCAGAAGCATCTTGCTGAATCAAACGTAGTTGACGGGTAATGTCGGTTGCAGTTGCATTCAGCGCCAATAGTTTTTCAGGATCAAGTTCGACTTCAACCTGACGTGTGACGCCACCAACGCGAGCAACCGCACCAACGCCTTTAACCTGTAACATCGCGCGGGCGATATCATAGTCTACAAACCATGACAGTGCTTCTTCATCCATCTTTGGCGATTGGATGGTGTAAGTCAGGATTGGCGAACCTGAAAGATTGATCTTGCTGACAATTGGATCTCGTAGATCGGCAGGTAGATCGGAACGAACTTGTGACACGGCATTGCGCACATCATCCACAGCTTCTTGTAGAGGTTTTTCTAATTGAAACTCCGCTGTGACAGTGACAACACCATCTTGAATGTTAGTGTACTGATTTCTCAAACCTTGCAGAGTTGCAATCGAGTTTTCAATCTTACGTGCGACTTCGGTTTCAAGCTGAGGTGGTGCAGCTCCGGGTAATGCCGCTGTCACAGTGACCATGGGTAGTTCAATGTCAGGGAACTGTTGGATCTTCATCCATTTAAAACAGAGCAATCCTGCCAAACCCAGCATAATAAATAACAGAATGCCAGGAATTGGATTTCGGATTGACCAAGCGGAGAAATTCATGTCATTTCTCCTGTGTGGTCACAAGTTGTTTGCTAAGTGGTGTCTCTGGAATGTCTTTGGCAATACTGACCAGATCGCCATCAGCTAAGAAACCTGTACCTGAAGAAACCACTTTTACATTCGCTGGTAAATTCAAGAGTTCGACACGATCTCCCAAACGGCGACCTACAATGACTTTCTGTTGGGTGACACGATTCTTGTCATTGACAATAAAGACATAGGAAAAACCATCACGCAACAGTAGGGCTGTTTGAGGAACCGTCAATGCGAGTTTCTGACCTAAATCAAATTCACCTTTAACAAACATGCCCATACGCACAGCTTGAGTAGTTGGAATGTCCACATAGACCAAGCCATAACGGGTTTGTGGATCGATCACAGGTGCAATCATTCTGACTTTACCTGTTACAGCAGGTTGGGCTGGGTCAGGTGAAACAATATGTGCGGTCATACCTTGTTTAAGCTTGTATAAATCCGATGTGGTCACTTCGGCACGCCATTCTAAACGATGGTCTCGAATCAAGCGGAACAGCTCTTGACCTGTTTGTGCAAGAGATCCAACCGTTGCTGTACGGGCTGAAATCACACCATTGTCAGGTGAAACCACTTGGGTCTGTGCTAAGCGTAATTGGTTACTTTCAATTTGTGCTTTGGCTGCATCTAGACGCGCTTGAGCTGTTGCTTGAGAGGTTTGATACTGAGTAGACTCTTGTGCTGAAATTGCGCCTGTATTTTTTAGTTGCTGAATACGTTTATTGTTGGTAATCGCATCAGTCAGTACGGCTTGAGCTTCTGCATAACTGGCTTTGGCTGCTGCCAAATCGGCACGGATGGTTTCGCTATTAATTTCAGCTAAGACCTGACCACGACGCACTTCATCGCCGACATTGACATTCACACGGGTAAGACGCTGGCCTGAGAGTTCGCTGCCAATCACCACTTCTTGCCATGCCGCAATGTTGCCATTAGCAGTAAAGGTTTGTTCCCAATTTTGTTGTTGGGGTTGAACAATTGTTACAGTTAAAGCGGCTTTTTGTTCAGTGGTATCTGCGTTTTTAGCTTTTTCAGGATTCACTGATTTTTTAGCAGTTCCAGTCTGCCAAACCACAACTGCAATAATTAAAAGTACAACCGCAATTGCTAAAATGAGCCAACCCTTTTTCTTTATTTTCTTGGGAGTTTGAGAAGTCATCTTTCCATAGTCATCAAGTTTTGATGGCTAAGTATAGACGAAGATTTCAACAGTTGCTCAATAGCCCATAGACAGATAAAAAAATTAATAAAGTCGCTTAGGTTTATGACTTTTTAGCTTAGGAAAAGTTTGAACCGCTTCAATTCCACACTTTTATGCTGTCATAAAGGCGAACTGCTGCTTTAGAGTGGCAGTAAACGATTGGAGACCACATTTTTCATGACAATGGTTGAGGTCAAACGCTGGACATTGGGTAAGGCAGACAGACTGTCATCATAGAGTTTCTGGAAACTGGCCAAGTCTTTAGCAACCACATGCAGTAAATAATCTGGATTTCCAAATAATCGTTGTGCCTGAATCACATTGGCAATTTCAATGACTTTTTCTTCAAAGCTAGAAAGTGCTTTTTTATCTCCATCTTTTAAAGTGACGAAGATAATCGCTGAGAAATTAAGGCCGATTTTTGAAGCTTCTAGATCAGCATGATAACCTTTGATCACACCACTTTCTTCTAATGCTTTAACACGACGATGACAAGGCGACAGACTTAGACCGATTCTTTCTGCCAGTTCTGTGATAGATAATCGCCCATTTGCTTGTAGTTCAGCAATAATTTTCTTATCAATGCGATCCATTTAGAAGAATCTCCCTTTGGGCTTTGAAGATATAGAAGTATTTGGAATAACATTTTCACCATTAAAGCATATCCTTTCTCAACAATCTTCACCAAATGGTGAAAAAGAAAACGATCAAAGGTCGTATTGTCGATGTGGGAAGGGCTTTGCTTATGGAACTTAGTGTGATTTTTGCTTTTTGGTGCGTTTCGATCTTATTCGTATTAACACCTGGCGCCGATTGGGCTTATGTCATTCTTGCAGGCATCAAAGGTAAATTTATTCTAAATGCCGTCACTGGTTTAGTGTTTGGGCATCTCATGGCGATCTTATGTGTGGCAGCAGGTGTGGGCGCTTTGGTGCAACACTATCCGATTTTACTTACTGTGATGACGATCATGGGTGCTTGTTATTTGTTATGGATGGGCATCAATCTATTTATACATCCAGCGACCATTTCAACTGAGACCGATGCCACGCAATCGCTTGATTCAGCAGGTTCATGGTTGATTAAAGGAGTGGGGATTAGTGGCTTAAACCCAAAAGTCTTGCTGTTATTTTTTGCCTTATTGCCACCGTTTATTCATCCACAAATGGCATTTTCACCAACCGTACAAATTATTTTTCTGGGATTAATTCACTTAATTAGCTGTGCTGTGGTGTATATGTTTGTGGGGATAGCAGCCAATAAATTGCTTAGAAGCAGACCGCGTGCAGTAAAATTTGTTAGCCGTATTTCGGGTGGATTGATGATGCTCATCGCAGCAATCCTATTTATTGGGCAAATTTAAAACTTAAGTCTTTTCATAAATAAAAAAATCCCCGAATATTCGGGGATTTTTTTATTTATAGAATGGCTTTGAGTCGTTTCACAACTTCTTCGCACTGCGCCAAATCGGCAACCAGTGCCATTCTGACATGACCTTCGCCTGGATTGCCTTGTTCTGTATCACGAGACAAATAACGACCCGGTAAAACCTTGATATGCGCTTTTTCCATCAACATCTTGGCAAAAGTTTCATCATTATCCACTTTTAACCAGTAATAAAAACCCGCATCTGGTTTTTGTAAAGGTAATAAATGACCGAGTTCAGACTGGAATAAATCAAACTTAGCACGATACTGCTGGCGGTTTTCTTCAACATGTGCTTCATCATTCCACGCTGCAATAGATGCCAATTGATTTTGTACTGGCATTGCAGCGCCGTGATAAGTACGGTATTGCAAATAAGGTTTTAATAAAGCCGCATCACCTGCAACAAAACCAGAACGCATGCCCGGTAAGTTTGAACGTTTAGAAAGTGAATGGAACACGATGCAATTTTTATAATCATCACGTCCCATTTCGGCACAAACTTCTAATAGGCCGATTGGTGCTTGGTCAAACCAAAGTTCCGAATAACATTCATCCGATGCAATTACAAAATCATATTGATCAGACAGGGCAATTAACTTTTTAAACTGTTCTTTTGATAGAACTGTTCCTGTCGGATTACCTGGTGTGCACACAAACAGTAATGCTGTTTTTTCCCAGACTTCCGCTGGAACTGCATCAAAGTCACCTAAGTAACCATTTTCTTCAGTACAGTTAATGAAATAGGGTTTTGCACCTGCAAGCAGGGCTGCACCTTCATAAATCTGATAAAACGGATTTGGCATCACCACATACGGTGCATCTTCACGCTTAATCAAAGCTTGTACAAAAGAGAAAATACCTTCACGTGTACCAGAAACAGGCAGGATATGATCCTCTGCACTAATATGATTCAACTTGAAGCGATTGATGAGCCACTGTGCAATGCTTTGGCGCAACTCAGGCAGACCTTTACTGTTTGGATAGGTCGATAGATGAGCAAAATTATCAATAATCGCTTGTTTAACGAACTCTGGTGCAGGATGTTTAGGCTCACCAATTGATAAAGGAATCAACGGTAAATTGGCAGGTTGCACATCTTTAAAAAGTTGATTTAACTTTTCAAAAGGATAGGGATGCAATAACGACAAGCTAGAGTTCATTTAAACAGTTACCAAACAATAAAATTTAAGATGGATTACAAATTTGATTCGATGCTTCATCTAAAGCGGCTTTTAAGCTTTCCGCAAAAGTTTTCACTTCTTCATCGGTGAGCAAGACACCATTTTTCTTGGTGACAAAGAAAATATCTTCTGCACGTTCGCCCAGTGTGGCAATTCTTGCAGAATGGATATCCAAACCTTGCAACATGAACAAACCACCAATACGCGCCAACAGACCAGGATGATCGAGGGTTGAGATTTCAACCATATGCTGCTGTAGCGTTGGGTTTAGGACAATATCGACAGTATTTTGCACATCAAAATGACGCAAATGACGTGGAATACGGCGTTGCATGATCCCTGGATATTGATCCGAATGACTCAATGCATCGACCAAAGCGGCTTTCACTTTGCGTTCGCGATCTGGATCAGTCAGTAAAGTACCAAAACGATCAAGGACCAGATAAGTGTCTAAGCTGAATGAAGTTGAGGCGGTGATAATACGTGCATCTTGAACATCAAGATTCATACGATCTAGTACCGCAACCGTGGTAGCAAATAAGTTCGGTTGATCACGAGTATAGATAAAGATCTGAACTGCATCATCAGCAGCATTACGATGCGCACGCAATAGGACCAGAGGTTCTGGATTATCGCCGTGTTGCAAAATTGCTTGGGTATGCCAAGCAATTTCATTGGCTGATTCTTTGACGAAGTATTCATCGCCCAGCTCTTGCCAGACTTTCTCAACTTCAGCGAGAGAGAAGTCATTGACCAGGAGTTCACTGGCAGCAAATTTGGTATCTTCAATCAGCATTTGATAGTCAACTGGACGACCTAAGCCTGAACGAATCACATCACGTGCGTAGGTATAGAGCTGACGCATCAAGGATGCACGCCATGTATTCCACAGTTTCGGATTGGTTGCGTTAATGTCAGCAACCGTCAAGGTATAAAGATAATCGAGATGCTCCATATCACCGACTTTTTCGGCAAAGTCTTTGACTTCATCAGGGTCAGAAATATCTTTTTTCTGTGCAGTAAGAGACATCAATAAGTGATTGTTAATCAGCCATGCCACCAACTTACATTCACGCTCGGTAAAGCCATGGGTGCGGCAGAATTCAATCGCATCCAGCGCACCAAGTTCACTATGATCACCACCACGACCTTTGGCAATATCATGGAAAATTGCAGCCATATACACGATGTCATGACGGGCAATACGCTGGAATACAGAACTGACCACTGGGAATTCTTTAGCAAACTCAGGTTCTTTAAAGCGACTTAAATTGCGCAGCAATAACAGAGTATGCGCATCGACGGTATAAATATGGAACAGGTCATATTGCATCAAGCCTGTAATCTGTCCAAAAGCAGGAATGTAATTGCCCAATACACCATAGCGTTTCATTGCCACCATGGTGTCATATAAATGTGGTGAACGAATAATCGACATAAACAGTGCTTGATGTTCTGGATTATCGCGGAAACGCTGATCAATCCGTTTTGCCGCAAGTACCAGCAGGCGCAAGGTACGGGCACGAATACCGGTAATTTCAGGTCGATTTGCCAATAAATAGAATAACTCTAAGATGGCAATTGGTTCTTCTGAAAATACTTTGTGATGTTGAACAGCCAATTTCCCATCGACAATTTTAAAACGTTCATTAATATCAATAATATGGCGTTCATAATCAGGTAGACGTGGGGTAATCACTGATTCATTGAAATAGGCGAGTAGCATTTCATTCAGTGTTGAAACTTGCTGCGCGGTACGATAGTAGCGCTTCATAAACTGTTCAACAGCAAAATTAACAGGCTGACCTTCTTCACGCACATAACCAAATTTTGCAGCGATATCACGTTGATATTCGAACAATAAACGGTTTTCATCGCGTTTGGCCAAACGGTGTAAATGGGTACGAATTTCCCATAAAAAGCTTTCGGCTTCTTCCAGTACACCCAATTCAAATTCAGTGATAAAACCCAAATGCACCAAATCATAAATACGATTGACGCGGAAGTGACGTTTGGCAATCCAGCCAATCTGATTGATATCGCGAATACCCCCTGGGGCATTTTTAATATCAGGTTCTAAATTACTTTCGGTATTGTTGTGTTGCGCATAACGTTTGGCTTGTTCAACCATTTTGGCATCATAGAAGGTTTGATCTGTCCATGTTTGCGCAACGATACGGCGTGGCCATTTTGCCAGTTGCTGATTACCAGTAATGAGACGAGCTTCAATCAAGGTGGTCGCAACAGTTAAATCATTAATGGCTTGTTCAACACAGTTTTGAATGGTACGAACGCTGATCCCCGGTTTGAAATTGCCGACATCCCATAAAGAAGAAATAAAAGTCGAGATCAGTTTTTCTTGTTCTTCACTGATTTCATCCTCAGACAAAATCATGATATCGGTATCTGAATAGGGCAGCATTTCATGGCGACCATAACCGCCTACTGCAAATAAGCCCAATTCTGTTTGATCTAAGCCTGCATGATTCCAAAGAAAGATCAGGGCTTCATCAATCGAGTCTGAGCGCGCTCCAATCACTTCACGAATAGGTTGACCATTTTCATAGCTCTCCTGTAATTGCTTTTCTACATCCGTACGCCATTGGTTAATGGCCTGAATATCATGAAGACTAGTGACGTAGTTCAACAAAGGAGAGGTCTTGATCATAAAGCTGGGTCTTCTATCAAAGCCCCTCTAAAAAGAGGGGAAATTGTGATGATAATAACCTAAGGTCATCTTAAGCGTTGGTTTGTACACTCACTTGGTCTGCGGCTTGCTGTGCCAATTCACGTGCAAGATCCGTTGTTTCAGCGCGAGCAGTTGCAACTCCCATACGGCGACGTTTAAAGCCCTCAGGTTTGCCAAATAGACGTAAGTCTGTGTTTGGATTTGCTAAAGCAAGATTCAAGCCAGTGAAACTCAAGTTTTTAGCATCAACACCTGCATAAATCACTGCACTTGCAGCCACACTATGACGTGCTGTATTGACAGGTAGACCGAGAATTGCACGGGCATGCAATTCAAATTCACTCTGGAATTGTGAAGCTAAAGTGACTAGACCGGTATCATGAGGACGAGGTGAAACTTCACTAAACCAAACTTTATCGCCTTTAATAAACAGCTCTACACCGAAGATACCACAACCGCCTAAAGCAACAGTGACTTTATTGGCAATGCGTTTTGCTTCTTCCAGCGCAGCAGGCGTCATCTGTTGCGGCTGCCAGCTCTCGACATAATCACCCGCATCTTGGCGGTGTCCGATTGGATCACAGAAATGTGTTTCGATTTCACCTGTTTCTGGATTTTTAGCACGGACGGTAAGCAAGGTAATTTCAAAATCAAAATCAATTTGCGATTCAATAATCACAGTGCCTTGATTGACGCGGCCGCCTTGCATTGCATAATCCCAAGCAGCATCCACTTCATCAAAACTCTTCACACGAGATTGACCTTTACCTGAAGAAGACATGACAGGTTTTACAAAGTTTGGATAGCCAATGTCATCACATGCAGCACGGAAGCTTTCTAAGGTATTGGCAAAGCGATAAGCAGAGGTTGGCAGGCCGAGTTCTTCAGCGGCTAAACGACGAATGCCTTCACGGTTCATGGTGAGGTTAACTGCTTTTGCAGATGGAATCACCGTTGCAGTTTGGCTTTGTTCAATTTCAACCAAAACTTCTGTAGCAATGGCTTCAATTTCAGGAACAATTAAATTGGGTTTGATCTTTTCAATCAGTTGTTTTAATTCGGCTGGATCGGCCATATTCAGGGTATAAGCATAATGTGCGACTTGCATTGCAGGTGCATGATCATAACGATCTGCAGCATGAACTTCGACACCTAAGCGTTGTAAAGAAATCACAACTTCTTTACCTAGCTCTCCAGAACCTAACAGTAAAACCTTAAATGCAGAAGATTGAAGTGGAGTTCCAAGAGTGACGCTCATGCGAATAATCCTATCCTGAGTAATTTGCGTTTAAGCATAGCAGAACTTTTTGTGGAATTAAGCTAATCTGAAACAAAAAACCTGCTTTTTGTTAGACAGAAAATTGCACTTCATCTGCGATTTGGCTGCTTACACATCTACCTGATAATTCAGTTGTAATTCATCTGCATGTTGACCGCGGATTCCCCAATTGCATTTCGGTGTTTCAAAAATTGTAATTTCAATATCTTGTGCTGAAATCCCACATTGTTGTTGAATATAAGTGAAAATACTTTGAATCAAACGTTTTTTGGCTTCAGTGCTTCTGCCTTCAAACATCGAAATTTCGATAATTAGATAATGCTGGCTCCGATCATTGGGATAGATAAAGTCTTCTTTCGCTAGCGCAATAAAACGCTGAAATTTCTTTTCGATAGGATAGTTCAAACTTTCAACTAGTGCTTGATGTACGGCATGAGAAAGTTGATTTCTAAACTGTTCAATAGTGGTTTGTAAGGCATAAATCTTGATTTGCGACATTGTTGATTTCTTCCTTCTTGAAGTTTTAATTTTTTATAGATGGACAAGTCTGACAGTATGCTGAACAAAATCATAAAATCAATTACTTAGAATAAAAAGCATTCTGCTGGGTAAATAAGTAACAAGCATTGAGAATTATTCCCAAATTGACTAGCATAATGTCCAAATGTTTCATCGGCGATTTGCTATGTCTAATCCAAACTCTCGTGTAACCGCAATCCTGTTGTGTAGTGCATATTTATTGGCTGCTTGCGGAAACTCAAATAATGAGCCAAAAGAAAAGGTCGAGATCAAACCTGCGCCGAAACTTAATAATGATGCCACCACCTATGCCAATACAGCATGGAAGTTGATCAATGACATCGATCCGATTGTTTATAATAAACAAGTGACTGATATTGAAGAAAAAGTCAGAAAACCATTGCGTCAGCTCAGTACTGATTGGCGTATCAATGTCAAAATGACCGATTCCGTGACTGAAGGGAAATATGCCTTGTGTCGTAAAGCATTGACCAGTTTGGATACTTGGGCACGTGATGTAAAAGATAATGCCAATGCATCAATTCAGAAGCAGGCTGATTACGAGCGTGATAAAGCACAGTGTAAGGATGCAATTGATAATCCCGCGCTAGGCAATACTTCACCTAAGTAAGAATATACAAATAAAAAAGCGAGATATTTTATCTCGCTTTTTTATGGTTAAAGTCATCAAACGCTTATGAGGTTTTGACCGTTTTTGCTGCTTCCTGTTTGGCTTTTGTTGCTGTGGTATTGGCCACTTTTTTCGTATCTGTTGTTGCTTTCATCGCATCGTGTTTCGCAGTATCTTTCATTTTCGTCATGTCATGCTTTGCAGTATCTGTTGCTTTGGTTGCTTCTTTCTTGGTTTTTACCACACTTGTTGCAACACATTTACCGCCTTTGTGATTTGGTCCGGTACCACCTTGGATTTGAGTTCCTTTCGGGCAGGCAAATGCGCTAGCGCTGAGTACTGTAAATAGGCCTGCTGTTAAAATCGTTGCAATTTTTCTCATGATTGTCATCTGCATCGGGTAAGCGATAGTGCTTAGCTTTAATGTATGCGTGTTCAAGACAAGAAAGCAGACTGATTTTGTGAAATATTTTAGGGCATCAGTAGTATTTTATAGTGAGAGTTTATCTTTTAATTTATGTTTAAGCTTAAAAGCATATTGCAAAAAAATGCTGTGCTTATCCATTTAAAATACAAGACATTATACTTACGTTTTTAGGTGACCGACTGTTGCCAATTTTCTAAGCCGATCTAAATCAATGACTTCGATTTTCTTAAAACCAAGCTGAATGACGCCTTGCTTTTCAAACAGGTTGAGCTCTTGATTTACAGTTTGTCGAGATACCGTCAACATATTGGCCAATTGGTCTTGAGAGATTTGAATACTAAAATCCTGAATAAAGGAACGATTGCCATAACCCTCTAAAATAAACAATAAGCGTTGTGCTAGGCGCTGGGTAATGCTTTGGGTTTGAATCGCAATTTGCTCTAAAAATACATAGCGTAGTTTTTGACTGGTCAGCAGGGCAAAGTAGTACCAGTAATACGGATTTTGCAGCAAGAAATCATTGAGTGGTTGTGCTGGTATTTGCAGCACCACGCTTTTCTTTAATGCAATCGCATCATGTGAGCGGGGTTGCTGGTCGATGAGGGAAATTTCACCAAACCACATGATCGGTTCCGCAATTGCAGCAATCGCTTCATTGCCATTGACGTCGATATAACCCAAGCTAATTGAGCCTTCCAATACGCCATAAACCCCATCAAATCGATCTTGCGCACTAAAAACGGCTGCATTTTTTTCGAAGATATGTTTCTTGCCATGTTCAATAATAAAATTTTGAAAAGGCTCGGCTAGGTGGCTAAACCATGAGTTTTGCTGCAAATGTTGGATATAAATCGAATCTAGCACAACGGGTTCCTTTGAGAAAAATAAATCCATTTGTCAGCTACATGACAACTTCGCTGCAATATTTCTTATAGATTAACAGCATAAACGAATTATATGAGGAATGAACAATGACAAATTTGGAACGTCTACTTAGTCAATATGCGGCTTATCACTTAGATCGAAATAATGTTGTGACCCATTTTGTGGGAATTCCCTTAATTGTTTTTTCTATTCTGTGCTTAACAGCGCGTGCTGGCGTAGAAATTTCGGGCTTTTCAATCACTTTGGCCATGTTGCTTATCGTTCTAAGCAGTATTTATTATATTTCACTGGATAAGTTATTCGGTATTTTGATGCTGATTTTATTTGTCTTGGCATATCCATTGGCTGTGAAAATTGCGGCTTTACCAATGTGGAGTTGGCTAGGTGCGAGTATTGGTATTTTTGTGGTGGGTTGGGTATTCCAATTTGTGGGCCATTATTTTGAAAAGAAAAAACCAGCCTTTGTTGATGATGTGATTGGTTTAGCCATCGGGCCATTATTTGTATTGGCAGAGTTTATCTTCTTGCTCGGATTCCGTAAGCCGTTGCATCAGCGCATTTTAAAAGAAGCCCAAATCAAACGTGCTGAAATGGATATGAAGCCGCAGACGGTATCTTAAGTCGTCAGTTTGATGTAAAAGCCGATATCAGGATGAGTCGGCTTTTTTTATTTGGATGAAAGAGCACTTATAGCGAGTGATATCAGTACGCTTTTGAAAACGGTTAAAGTTGAGCAATAAATTTCTGAATCGTTTCGATGACTAATTCGGGATATTCTCGGTGAGGGAAGTGTCCACACTGGGAGATAATATACGTTTCAGCGTGGGTATATTTGGCCAATCGTTTGGGTTGTTCTACACTGCCATATTCATCATGCCCGCCATGTATGATCAGCATTTTAGCGGAGACTGCCTGTAAATCTGATTGTAATGACCAATCTCGAAACTCAGCAGAAAGCCATGTTTCTGTCCAAGCATCTAAAACCCATTGTGCTTTTTCAGCATGATATTTTTCTAGGCGTTGCAGTTGTTCAGGTTGTTGAAAGTTTTTTTTAGCCGCAGTGATACCATCCAGTGTTTCCTGTTCAACATAGGCTTGTGCTGCAAGCGTGATGACTGCTGTACATCGTGAAGGATTTTGTGCTGCAAAGCTGACCGCCATACCACCACCGACGCTATGACCAAGTGCAATCACTTGTGGTATTTCAAGTTGATTTAAAAGTTCAATAATCACTTCGGCTTCTTGTTGAATAAAATGATGAGATAGCTTAGAGAGAATAGGATCAGATTTGCCAAAGCCCAAACGATCATAGGCAATCACGGTTCGGTGGGTTGCGATCGCAAGTTGTTCTGGAAAATCCCGCCAGAGTTGCACACTGCCCAGAGAATCATGAAGTAATAGGATTGGAATTTTATTATCTGTGTATTGTGGCTGCCATATTTTTAGAAAGACATGTGCATGCTTTATCGCAAGTATTTGTTCTGTGCTATGTAAAAGTGACATTGTAGTTGAGCCAAGTGTCTAAATTGATCAAAGAATAATAAAAAACGATTGATCTGATATAGCTATAATCGTGAATAAGGATAGTCTGATCGTGCCATTAAAATGAAAAAAATCGCCATTATTGTCTATGATGGGTGTTGGGCCATGAGTGTGATGATGCTGAAAGATTTCTTTCATGTCGTTAATTTACTATCAATCCGGCAAGGTCTAGCCGAAAGCTATCAAGTTGAGATGATCAGTCTAGATGGTTTAGCCAAAACAAGTGCCAGTGGTCCAAGTATCGAAGTCGATGACAAAGTTAGAAGGGAGACAACTTATGATTTAGTCATTCTTCCCAGTTTTGAAGGGAATCGGCTTATTCAGATCCAAGAAGAAAATAATGACTTGGTCGACTGGCTTACAAGTCAAATACAGCAACAAACACCAATTCTCGCGCTCACAACAGCTGCTTATTTTTTGGCGGCTACTCAACAATTGCAGCATGTCCTGCTTGCGACCCATTGGGCGTTTCTGAGAGAACTAAAACGGTTGTTTCCTCAAAGCTCCTTTACTGCCAATCGAAATTATTTGCAAAGTGAGCAGATTTATACGACAGGTACATTGCTTGGAACGTTTGATGCTTTGCTGGGCATTGTGGCACAACAGAAAGGGGATTATTTTGCACAACTCTGTGCCAGTCATTTGTTAATGCACGCTCCACAAGAACTCAATCCTGTACTGCCAAATTTTCGTAATCATTGTGATGAAGCGGTGTTGCAGGTGCAAGATTGGCTTGATATCAACTTTCCTCAGGAAAATCGTATTGCTGATTTGGCCAAGCAGTTTAATTTTAGTGAGCGAAATTTAAAACGGCGGTTTCAATTAGCGACACAGATTTCACCTAATCAATATTTACAGCAGGTGAGAGTGGATAAGGCCAAGAAACTATTATTAACCTCTGAGATGAATGTACAGCAGATTGCCTATCTAGTGGGTTATGAAAATGTCAGTTTCTTTATCCGCGTATTTAACAAAATAACAGGTTGCACCCCAAGCCAATGGCTAAAATAAAAAAACCGCCAATAAGATCGTTACTGGCGGTTTGGAAATCAAAACATTGATTTATACATTAAAACGGAAGTGTAAAACATCGCCATCTTGAACGATATAAGTTTTACCTTCTAAACGCCATTTACCTGCTTCTTTGGCACCGCTTTCACCGTTATATTGAATGAAGTCATCATATGCCACACATTCAGCACGGATAAAGCCTTTTTCGAAGTCAGTATGAATCACACCCGCTGCTTGTGGCGCAGTTGCACCAACTTTCACAGTCCAAGCACGAACTTCTTGTACACCCGCAGTGAAGTAAGTCTGTAAGCCAAGTAAGCTATAACCTGCACGAATCACCACGTTTAAGCCTGGTTCTTCCATACCCATCGCTTCCAAGAATTCAGCACGGTCTTCATCTTCTAATAATGAAATTTCAGCTTCGATCTGGTTGCAAAGGGGTACAACAATCGCATTCTCTTCAGCAGCAAGTTTTTTTACCGCTTCAAGATGTGGGTTATTTTCAAAACCGTCTTCTGCCACGTTGGCAATATACATGGTTGGTTTAAGCGTCATTAAACCGAAACCGCGAACGGCTTTACGTTCGTCATCAGAAAGGTCAGCTGCACGCGCTGGTTTACCTTCATCAAGTAAAGGTTGGATTTTTTCTAACACTGCTTTAGTTGCAAGCGCTTCTTTATCGCCACCTTTTGCCGCTTTAGTTAAACGTAATAACGCTTTTGCAACAGTATCAAGGTCCGCAAGTGCAAGTTCAGTATTGATGGTTGCGATGTCATCTAATGGGTCAATTTTACCATTTACGTGAATCACGTTTTCATCTTCAAAACAACGAACCACGTGTGCAATCGCATCTGTTTCACGGATATTGGCAAGGAATTGGTTACCCAAGCCTTCACCTTTTGATGCACCAGCAACCAAACCTGCGATATCAACAAATTCCATCGTGGTCGGGATAACACGTTGCGGTTTAACAATCGCTGTAAGTTTGTCTAGGCGTGGATCTGGAACAGGGACAATACCTGTATTCGGTTCAATGGTACAGAACGGAAAGTTTTCAGCTGCAATCGCTGCCTTTGTTAATGCATTGAACAATGTAGATTTACCTACGTTTGGCAGACCAACAATACCGCAATTAAAACCCATGAAACCACTCACAAATGTGTTATTTAAAAATTGCTGCTGATTTTACATGAAAGCCATGACAAAGTCAGGTCATGGCGAGTGCGGATTTTTATTTCGAGCTTAAACTTTGCGTTTATCGAGCTGTTTGGCAATATTATCGCCTGTGGTTTGTACCAACATGACCAAAACAATCAGGACTAAAATCACCGCCAGCATGACTTGCATATCAAAACGTTGATAGCCGTAACGATAGGCGATATCGCCCAAACCACCAGCACCAATGGCACCAGCAATGGCAGAGGAACTGATCATGGTGACAATGGTCACGGTAAAACCTGCAACAATTCCTGGCAAAGCTTCAGGAAGCAATACATGCCAAAGAATCTGCTTGCGGTTACAGCCCATCGCCTGTGCTGCTTCAATTAACCCTTGATCGACTTCACGTAGACTGACCTCTGCAATACGGGCAAAGAACGGAATAGCAGCAATGGTTAAGGGGACAATCGCAGCCAAGACGCCGTAACTGGTGCCGACGATCCATCGGGTAAATGGAATCAGAGCCACCATCAAAATCAGGAAGGGGACTGATCGAGTGATGTTAATGATCCAGCCTAAGGACTGATTGATTTTCTTGGAAGGATAAATCCCAAAATCTGCAGTACTCACCAAAATTAAGGCAATTGGCAGACCAATCAAAAAAGCGAGAATCGCAGAAACACCGACCATGATTAAAGTATCGGTGGTTCCTGTCAGTAATAGATCAATGAGTTGATTGTACATAACCGATCACCTCAAGTTGTGTTATTGCTGGATGTTTTTCAGATTGTGAGCGGTTTAGATCAAACTCGAGATTGCGAATCCCGATGATCAATGAGCCGATGGTACGCTGCTGAATGCTATCAATTTGACTGTAATACACCTGAACTGGACTATTAAAACCATCCAATAGTTCATATAAATCATGCACCGATTTCGATTCACTGACATATTTCAATTTTAAAATCTGATGCGTGCTCTGAGGCAGAATGGTTTGGCTCAACTCAAAGGGTAAATTCACCTGTTCAAAGTTGAGTAATTCCTGCGTGATCTGTTGTTGTGGATTGGAAAATACCGACCAGACTTGCCCGGCTTCAACAATTTCACCCTGATCAATTACAATCACCTGATCGCAAATCTCTTGGATGACCTGCATTTCATGGGTGATCAAGACGATGGTTAAACCAAGGTCCTGATTGATCTGTTTCAATAAGGACAGAATATTAGCGGTACTTTCAGGGTCCAGTGCTGAGGTGGCTTCATCACAGAGCAGGATCTCGGGCTGAGAAACCAAGGCTCGTGCTATACCAACACGTTGTTTCTGTCCACCAGACAATTGAGCAGGGTAATCATTTCGCTTTGCCTCTAATCCCACTAGCGTCAGTACCTCGGTGACGCGTTGTTCGATCTCAGCCTTGTCATAACCCGCAATACGGAGTGGTAAAGCTACGTTTTCCCACACCGTTTTGGCAGACATTAAATTAAAATGCTGAAAAATCATGCCAATTTTCTGCCGAGTTTTGATCAACTCGGCATGGCTGAGTTCAGCAATATTTTGCTGATGAATTAAAATACTACCTGTATCAATCGACTCTAAGCCATTTAAGGTACGCAGTAGGGATGATTTACCAGCGCCACTTTTTCCGATAATCCCAACAATCTGTGCTTTGGGAATATCAATACTAATGTTTTTTAAGGCATGTAAGCGTTGGCCCTGTACATCATAAAACTTATTTAAACCACGTATTTTTAGATGCGGGACTGAAAAATCGACCTGTGAACCAAAACTCACCATGATTGTTCTCCTTATTTCCAACCTGGGAACCACAAAGTCGGACCGAAATCACTATCCAATGCAGCTTTGACTTTAGGTGAGTTTTGATAAATCTCGACAAATTTCTGTAGTTTGTTGTCCTTGTCCTGATAATCATCACGCACCACAAATAAAATCGCATAACGTTTATTGGTGTTGTCATCAAACAATAAGGCACTTTCAGGATCAGCCGTCTTGGCTAAACGTAAGTAATGTGGATAGCCAAAAGCGAGATCAACATCATCAATGGCACGCGCAGTTTGCGGGCCTTCAACTTCAGTAAATTTCAGATTCTTCGGATTCGCTGTAATGTCTTTTAGTGCAGAAAGGTGATTGTTACTGTCTTTCAGTTCAATCAACTTGGCTTGTTGTAACAGTAATAGAGCACGGCCTTGATTGACAGGATCATTCGGAATCGCAACAGTTGCACCATTCGGGAGTTCATCAAAACTTTTATATTTTTTTGAATACAGTCCAACATGTGAAGCCGCACCTGCAGCAAATGACTTTAATTTAAAGCCAGTTTCTTTAATGGCATTATCCAAAAAGGGCTGATGCTGGAAAAAGTTCGCATCAATATCACCATGATTCAAAGTGATGTTAGGCGTATTCCAGTCGGAAAACTCGACCAATTTGACATTCAAACCTTGCTGTTTGGCTTCATCCACTGCAACTTGCAATGGATGGGCAAAAGAAGGACTGATCCCAATCACCAGTTCACTGCTATGGTTCTGTCTTTGTTTATTCCAAATCAATAGGGCAATAATCGCAACAACGACGACAAGGCCAATACCAAGCCATTTTTTAGAGGCTGTTTGAGCCATATATTTCTCCAATTCTTTTCTTAAATGTTAAGCACTAATTTCTTCAATTATTTTTAGGTCATCTGCGTTGTTATGCGTTCTACATCGGAACTGATCAGCAGGATGGCTTGCAGCTAAAAGATCGCCTTGGGCAAACAGTTTGTTCCGCAGTGAACCTGTCGCATATTTAGTTTTATAACGTCCACGTTGCTGTAACTCAGGAATTACCAGTCGAATGAAATCATGGTGTGATTCAGGTGCAACCGTACGGGTCAGGTTAAAACCATCAATGCCAGTTTGATCGAGTAGTTCAATCAGGTATTCCGCAACTTCAGCACCACTCCCTACAATCAGGGGATAACGTCCACCCAAAACATGCTGTGCTTTCAGGTCATTTTTGCTGATGCGCTGTTCTTTAAACTTTTCATTGACGGAAGCAATGCTGTTGCTCTTTTGATAAGGAATCGCTTCATCATCTGCAAACTTGGCAAGATCAATACCGACTGAACTGGCATAATGTGCTAAACCTGCTTCAGGGCTGGCATATTGACGATATTCAGCCAGTTTTTGCTGGGCGAGTTCATGTGTTTCCGCGACGACAACGGTAATGCCGACAAAGATTTTAATCGCATCTTCATCTCGACCTTGTTGCTGTGCTTGTAGTCGTATTTTATTAACTTGCTGACGAATCTTTTCAGGTTGATCGCCGCCAATAAAAATACATTCGGCATGACGCGTGGCAAACTGTAGTCCCTTCGGTGAAGCACCTGCTTGGAAGAGTGTTGGCGTACGTTGAACCGAAGGCGCTACCTGAAACACACCTTGGCTTTGGTAATATTGCCCTTGATGATTGATCGAGTGGACCTTGTTCGGATCAGTAAAAACGCGCTGTTGTTTATCTTTCTTTAAGGCATCATTTTCCCACGAACCTTCCCAATATTTATAGCAAAGCTGTAAAAACTCCTCGGCCTGATCGTAACGCGCATCATGATCTTTTAAACCTTTTTGCCCAATCAAACGTTCGGCACTATCCAGATAGCCTGTGACAATATTCCAGCCCAAACGACCTTGAGTTAAATGATCAAGACTGGCAAATCGCCGTGCAAATTGATAGGGCTGCTCATAACTGAGATTGACGGTCACACCAAAACTCAAATTCTGCGTGACCAAAGCCATCGCCGAAATTAGGGTAGAAGGATCATGGCTTGGCAGCTGAATCGATTCTTTTAAAGTCAGCTCAATCCCATTTTGATAGACATCATAAACACCTGTAATATCGGCTAGGAATAAACCATCAAACAAACCTTGTTCTAAGGTCTGTGCTAATTCGGTCCAATAACTCAGCTCATTAAAGCGATGTGATTGATCACGCGGATGCGTCCATAGGCCATGATTGATATGACCGACACAGTTCATATCAAAGGCATTTAACAAGATTTTTTTAGCGGTCGTTTGACTCATTACAAAGTCCCCCGACGTGGAGGCAGAATGCCATTCAACACATAGTTACCGATAAAGTAATATTTCCAGCGTGCAGCATCATGCAAGGTATGTACACGCGCATTACGCCAATGACGATCCAACCCATCAGCACGTTGACTGCCACGGCTGCCAGCTAATTCAATTAATTTTGATGAGGCTTTTAATGCAGTTTCCGTACTATGTGCACGTACTTTTGCCACATCAATTGAGGCTTTGGCTAAGGTCTCAGCATTGAGATCTTGTTTTGCAGCATCTACAGAGCGAGATGCTTGTTTGAGGAGTAATTCGCTGGCTTTGACATCGGTTGCCACACGACCTAATTCAGATAGGGTTAAAGGGTCTTGAGTAGCGGAATCAATAGTGGCATCAATCCATGGGCGGGCGACACGCACACGCGCTAGTGTTTCTTCAAACGCAGCACGGGCAATCCCGACTTCAATCGCGGCATGCATGATTTGGGCAAATGGCCCCACCAAAGATAGCTGCTTAAAGGCAGTATCAAAAGGAATCACATCCTCTTTGGTAACAAAGACCTGATTAAATTTGACTGTACCGCTGCCCGTGGTGCGTTGCCCAAAGCCAGACCAGTCATCAATCAGTTCTAATCCTTGACTGTCTCTTTGTACAAAAGCCAAAAACTCATTACCTGTTTCATCAAGCACTAGTGTTGGAATACGATGGGCGAATAGGCTGCCGGTGCAATAAAACTTTTCGCCTTGAATCAGATAACCGTTTTCGCTTGGAATCAATGTGGTTTGCTTATGTGCAGAGGTGCGGGTTTTAAATTCAGCCAGCGCATTACCAAAACGCGCACCTTGTAATACTTCTTGATAGAGGCGTTTCTTTTGCGCTTCCGTACCAGTATTGCGTAATACTTCCAATGCATAAAAATGGTTTTGTGGAATCTGACCGATTGAACCATCCGCACCGCTAAACAGCGCAATGACTTTGGCTACGGTTAGGCTGGAAACTTCTGCACCGCCATACTGTTTAGGTACCGTAATCGCCCATAAACCTGACTGACTATAGGCTTCAATTTCAGTAAACGGCAAGTTTCGATTGGCATCACGTTCAACCGCCGCGTGTTTAAACTGTTGACTGAGTTGAGTCGCAATTTCTAGGGCTTCGGCATCGCTCTGAATAACATGCGCCGCTTTAAAATTGGTTTTGGCAAAACCTTGTAATTCTTGATATGAGGTCATGATGATTTGCTCCTTAAATCCAGGCATGGCGGGCAGGGTGTGTACCATTAAGGTAATAGTCACCGATGGCATGGAATTTCCAACGCACAGGATCATGTAAGGTATGTACGCGAGCATTGCGCCAATGCTGATCAAGATTATGTTGGCTCAGGCTGGCACGGCTTCCACCAAGTTCGAGTAGTTTTTCGGAGATATGCAGGGCTGCATCATTGGCATAGATCTTTGCTTCAGCCACTAAAATTGAAGCACGAGCAGCTTGCTCGGTAGAAATCTCAGCAATTTGATCAAGTTCATCTAGATATTCGGCAGCATCGTCCAGTAATAAAATGGCAGCATCGAGCAGGATATTGAGTTTGCCAACTTCTTGCAGGGTGTAGTGTTCTTCACTGGCCTTTTCTACGCCTGCATCAATAATGGGACGTGCTTTACGAATGCTGGATAAGGTGTCATCAAAAGCGGCTTCAGCAATACCAACATCAATGGCAACCTGTAAAAGTTGAGAATACGCACCGCGAACATTTGGAGTGTCGGTAATAATGCGCTCATCAAAAAATAGTGCAGGATCAACGACAACATTGCGTAGTTTTACTGTTCCACTGGCTGTAGTACGTTGACCAAAGCCATTACAGTCATTAATCACTTCAACACCAGCAGCATGTCGATCAACAATTGCCAATACGGTATAGCCATCTGGATGCAAGGCACGAATCGCTAACCAGTCTGCAAAGCTGGTCCCAGTCGAATAAAACTTTTCTCCATTTAAAAAGTATTGCCCATTTTCCAAGCTTAACGTGGTTTGAATGGCTTTGGTGTCTTTAGAATTCTTTTCTGGTCCACCATTGGCGATGCGTTTGCCTGCCAAAATTTCAGTGTAGATAAACTGCTTTTGCGCATCTGAACCGGTGATATTAATAAAATTTAAAAGGCCGAATTGGTTTTGTGGAATTTGTCCAACATTGGCATCGGCTTTACTTAAAATACGAAACACGTGGGCTAAGGTTTTATTGGAGACAAAAGCACCACCATATTGTTGCGGTACACGGATTCCCCCCAGACCTTTTTGGCTAAACTGAATGATTTGTTCGGTGGGTAAAACACGATTTTGATCTCGATTATTTCGATCTTCTAATGCAAAGTCAGCAACTTGATAGGCAGCATTGATGGCCTGCTGATCATTTGAAATCAGTTGTGTTTGAACTTGAATCACTGATTGATTACTGGACATGTGAGCACCTCTAATAGATAAGAGACACTTTACAAAAGTTTTACTTTTCAACTAAACCATCAGTTATGGCTTGTATATCACAATAATTCCTAAGCATTTTTTATGAGAAAAATAACAGAAAAATTAATATTAAATATTAATATAAAACAATGACTTGAATTTTGTGCTGGTTTATTAAACAGTATAAAAATTTATTTTCTATGAATGAGAGGAATATTCTCACCATGAAAATTTATAAAGCGACTTCGCCAAAATTCAAAAAGATCGAACGAAAAGGACATTGTATTCATTAACTTTTACTTCTAAAGTAGGGAAAACCTTATGTTTGATCGAGTAGAAAAATAAATTTGGAGAGTTTATGCGGGTTTTATACCAATTTCCTTTGTCCCACTATTGTGAAAAAGCTCGCTGGTTGTTAGATCATAAGGAATTGGACTATGTGGCACATAATTTAATTCCAGGTTTCCATCGTGCGTTTACTTATCTAAAGTCTGGGCAATATTTATTGCCAATGCTGAAAGATGATAAGCGGTGGGTTGCTGATTCAACACAAATCGCTTTATATCTTGATACGACCTATCCTGAACATGCGTTATTGAGACGTGATGAGCAGTTACGTAAGCAAGCTTTAGAAATCGACAAATTGACTGATGAACTTGGTGTACATGTTCGTCGCTGGTCATTGGCACATGCACTGTCAGTGGGTGATCATCCACTTGAAATCATGATGGGTGAACAAGGCTATTTACGTCAGTTTGAGAAGATTTCGAAACCAATATTAAAAAGTCTGGTTTCGACCAACTATAAATTGAGCCCTGAAAAAGTTGCTCAATCCAAGTTACGTATGACCGAGTTAATTAGCGATCTGAATCAGCGTTTGATTGATAATCAAGGGCGTTATATGGTTGGTGATCGGCTTGGTTTAGCGGATATTTCAGTTTGTTCTATTCTTGCACCGTTATTGGTGATCAAAGGCACGCCTTGGGAACTCGAGAATGACGATATTGAACAGTTTGATGGCGAACTGAAGCAATATTATGACTATTTATCAGACCTACCGATTGGGCAATACGTTCAGCGTATTTACGCGACTGAGCGTAATGCACGCGTTGATTGGCGTGGTTTGTAAATCAAATTTTGAGTCGAAAAGCCCTGATGAATAAAAATCGGGGCTTTTTTATGGGAAAGAAAATTGAAAAACTATCGATAAAGCAAAAAATAATCAGGGAATAAAATTAGTTTTTAAAAGAAAATTCGTTTTAAGCAGAAAATATTAGAAATTATTGCCAAATTTACTTTAAAAAAATTGAAAAGAGGGAAATAATTATAAAAAGGCTTTGTTATCTTATGTTTCAGGGTGTGATGGGGATCGAAACAAGTTGTTCAACTATTGGGAGATCAGTTGAACAGTTGCTCAAAAGGTCTTGTTTCGGCTTTGAGACAAAGATAAACCAAAAGTTTATCGGAATCATGTTTGCGTTATCCATGCAGCATCGTCAAAAGTTAAACGAATGTTTTCCCTTGACCCTTAAAAATTACTGAGTGAGCAGTTCCGATAAAAACATCGATTGAAAGAGAGGACTGTAGAATGGAATTGGATCGTTTTGATAAACAAATTCTTGAAATTTTGACCCATGAAGATGTCAATCTGAATGAGCTATCAGAACGTATTAACCTTTCGGTTAGTTCAGTGCATCGACGCATTAAAAACCTGATTGAATCCCAAGTAATGGGACAGCTCAAACGAGAAATTAATTTTAATAAACTCGGTTTTAGTTTGCATATTCTTTTGCAGGTTTCGTTGAGCAAACACGACAGTGAAACTTTTGATAAGTTCTTACAAGAAATTGAAGATATACCAGAAGTGACCAATGCCTTTTTAGTGACAGGGCAGAGTGCCGATTTTATTTTGGAATTGGTGGCACGCAATATGGACGACTATAGTGAAATTCTATTACGACGTATTGGTAAGATTGATAGTGTCGTCGCACTACATTCAAGCTTCGTGATCAAAGAATATAATGTATTTAACTGCTATAAACTTTTAAATAAGCTATAAAAAAATGCATCTAAAAAGATGCATTTTTTTATCATCTAAAAGAATTAAGCATCAAGTTGCGCTAAAACTTCTTCAGAGAATTCAACGTTGGTATAGACGTTTTGAACATCGTCAAGATCTTCAAGCATATCAATCATTTTCAAGATTTGTTTCGCTTGATCGATATCTGTGATTTCAGCCTTAGTTGAAGGGCTCATTACAACTTCAGCATTGTCAGATTTTAAACCAGCTGCTGTAAGGGCATCCTGAACATCACCAAAGCTCTCTGGGCTAGTGATCACCAAGATACTGTCCTCATCAATCTCGATATCATCTGCACCAGCTTCTAAAGCAACTTCCATGACTTTGTCTTCTAAAGAAACATCTTCAAAAGAAATTTCACCGCGCTTGGTGAATAGGTAAGCCACCGAACCATTGGTACCTAAGTTACCATTGGTTTTAGAGAAACAATGACGAACATCTGGAACAGTACGGTTTAAGTTATCGGTCATGGTTTCAACGATAACCGCAACACCACCAACGCCATAACCTTCATAGGTAACTTCTTTTAAATCATCATTGTCTTCACCACCAGCACCACGTTGGATTGCACGGTTGATGGTGTCACGTGTCATATTCACAGACAGTGCTTTTTCAACTACAGCACGCAAACGAGGGTTACTCGCCGCATCTGGCCCGCCCAAACGTGCAGCGGTTACGATTTCACGGATGTATTTAGTAAAAACCTTACCGCGACTTGCATCTTGTTTAGCTTTACGATGCTTAATATTGGCCCATTTAGAATGACCCGCCATGGAAGTAACTCCAAAAAATAAAACTTAAAAAAAAGTGCAGGAATATTAGCATAGCGATGGTTTTGTTGAAAACTAGCATCGCTCATATTCAAACTTTAAAATCTTGATCAAGCGTCAAAGATTGATCAAATAGATTGGATTAATTAGCTAATTTTTACGTCTATGTCGTATTCCGCATAAAGCGCTTTGATCTTTTCCAGATCTTGTTGCAAATCGCTTGGGTAAATTTTACCTAAAATCCCGCCTTGTTTATTGCGTGCATTGGCATACATCAAAATAATTGGCACATTGGCAGCTTTGGCGATATGCCAAAAACCAGTGCGGATGGGTTTGCGTTCTTCACCATCTTTTGCACGTGTTGCTTCAGGCGCAATCACCAGATTAAAGCTGTCATTTTGATTAAACAGTTCAACCATTTGCGTCACGATATCTTTATTGGCTTTACGGTCGACAGGGATGCCACCTAAACGTTCTAAGATTGGTTTTAGAGGGCCTTTGAATAATTCTTTTTTGATTAAGGTATGAATTTTGAGTTCTAAAATTTCAAATAAAGCGAGGGAGAGGATGGTATCCAGATTCGATGTATGCTCAAAGCCAATAATGACTTGTTTTTTTTCTAAAATGCTTGGGTCTACGTTATATTCCCAACCTGTTGCTTTAAAAATAGATTTTCCTAAAAATTTTTTCATGTTTATCATCATAGGCTTTGAGTCGCAGCAGTGTAATACGAGTTTTCAGGAAAATACATATCCTAAAACACCAGATGAAAAAAATTGGATGTCTTATTAATGATCAAAATAGTGCAATATGATCTTTACTCAAGCTGGGAAGATCAGATAGAATCAGCGCAGTTTATGATTTTTAACATTATTTTCGTAATTTGATAAAATCATCTGCTTGTAACTTAAGTTAAATTTGACTAAGATCAGGCAGCATTAATCATACATAAAATATGATTTAAGTTTAGGGCCTATAGCTCAGTTGGTTAGAGCAGCGGACTCATAATCCGTTGGTCCCGTGTTCAAGTCACGGTGGGCCCACCATATTCAACCTCGTAACTCTTTGAGTTATGGGGTTTTTTAATGCTTACTATTTTTAGACCATCGGATTTTTCGGTCTATTTGGTGGTCCATCCGTTCGATAGTCCGATGTTCTATCTGTTTGATTGCCTACATAGCGCCGACATATTTCCCTATTGCACGTTTTCTAGTACTTCGGTGTTGCACACGATTTACAAGTAATATGCATCCTCTATGTTCTAGGTCATTGTCGCGTAAAACGTGTGAAAAGAGAAATTGTTTGGGGGATTTAGACTTTCGGTTGTTTTACCATTTTCTCCTATGGGTTTAGTGAGGTATGGCTAGAGATAGGGGAGTTAAGCTATTGGGATTGTTACTAATTACGCAGAACTGCTTTATCGTAGGAGAAAAATCGGAATAAATCTATTTATCATGTCTCAAAAACTCTTCTTAGCCATAATTATAATGATAAACCTTTAGTTGAAGCTGTTTCACTGAGGTTGGCCAATATCTTTGGTCAAGATCTGGTTTTTCATGACTCAGGGTCTATTTAACCTGATCACGGCATTATTGATCAAATGAATAAAAGGCTTGAAGCACCTGAGTTTGTCTTCTTCTTAGTATCTTCCAAGAGTTTGAAAGTGATATGGTAAAAATTGGAATGGCAAAATACACCTTATTTACCAAGTAAGGGGAAAACACACCTGTTTCCAATCACAGTTGATGGTTGTAAAATGCCTACTTTGTAAAAAAATACTATTTATCGATATATACTATTGGACTTGAAGCTACTATTGCTCAAATAGTTAGTGTGACATAAGGAAATACTTCTTTTACTCCTCAATTTCAAAATTTCTCTAACTCCACTTACAGTTTTATTAAATTTGAAGATAGTACTTTTGAAATTAAAATCACTTCTTCATATATTAAAGCTTATTAAGAAAATAAAAATATTTAGAAGTTTTAAAGTTTTAATTTAGTATTTTTTAAATATTGAGAAATAATTGAAAAAAAAGATATGTATGGTTATTTTTGAATAAACTATTGAAAATTTAATCACTATGAAGCATAGTATGGAAAAATTCACAAGTTAAAATGTGTACAGCTATTGTATTTAATTGTCGGTATAGTATTTTATCTAGAGTTTTAATTTATTTTGTTTGATTTTTTAAGGGTAAGTGATATGGCGCATATCAAATGTGAAAAATGTAGTTATAAAGAAGAAGCTAATAAAACATTTTTCTTAAAAGTAATGGGTACGGCATTTGTTGGTGGGGGATTTTGGGCATGGGTTTCATTTTTCTTTGCAGGAACAGGTTTTGCTTTTGCAATTTGTGTGGCAATTGTTACTGGGGGAGTAGCGCTGCTCGCATTTTCTGATCAGATTACAAAATGGGTATCTGAAAAATATTCTTGTCCAAAGTGCAAAAGTAGAAATTGGAAATTAATTAAATAGCTCAATTATAGTAATATGTGAGTTTAATTACTTTTATTTAGAGTTGAAATTTTAGATCGATTAAATAATTAATCAAACCACCTTATAGCTAGATTTCCACAAATAAGTTACTTCAGTTTACGTACTTTCTAGAAGCTGAAAGTAACTTATTTCTGCATGATGTAGCAGAATTTTTGTACGGGAGTTTTTTTATGGTGAAGAAAAACTTGGGAAGTGCATTAAGCTATATCGGGTTGTATAGAGATCTTTAGGGTGGAGTTTTGTTATTTTTAGCAAAATTTTCCATAAAAGATTTATTATTTTGATTTTAAATGCTTAATGCTTTCTAGCATCTTGCTCTCTAAGCTAATTAATTTTGTTGTGAAAGTAGATATAAAATGATTGAAAGTGAAAAATTATATGTGGGTGAGCTCTTTGGAAAATGGTACAGAATACCTGAGTATCAAAGGCCTTATGTTTGGGGCAAGGATCAAATAGCTGAGCTTTTACAAGATTTAAGTGATGCTATGAATCGTGATGAGAATGCCCAGTACTTTTTAGGGTCAATGGTTTTACAGAAGAAAATTACTGAAAAAAACAATACCAATTATGTCGAGTATGATGTACTTGATGGCCAGCAGAGATTAACGACCCTTTTCTTGCTAATCTCTGTGATTCGTGACTTAACAGAGGATGAAGACTGTCTTAAAACTTGTAAAGAAATTATTTTCCAAAAGAAAAATCTATTTACGAATACTCCTGAGCGACTGAGAGTAGTATTTGATATTAGGCAAGAAGTTAAAGATTTCATTGATGACTGCGTTAAAGAAGAAAAAAGTACACTTAAAATAACTTCATCACTTATTGAAAATTATGGCAAGGATACTGATCTTTCAGTAATCAATATGTCTAAAAATATAGTTCAAATACGAGACTATTTTGAAGAACATCAAAATTTTGACCAATTTGCTATTTTTTTAATTAATAAAGTGCTGATGATTTATGTAGGATCTGAAGAGCTTGATGATGCCTTTAGATTATTTACGGTTATGAATAATCGAGGTGTTAAACTTCGTAGTAGTGATATTTTAAAAGCAAGTAATTTAGCTCTAGTTTCTAATCATGATGAAAGAGTGAAAGCTGCAAAAAATTGGGAAGAAGCTGAAAACTATTTTGGTGAAGATTTTGATGAGTTTCTCTCTCATTTACGTTCAATTTTAGTTAAAAAGAAAGCAATGGTCAGTCTTTTGAAAGAGTATGAAGATAGTATTTATGCGCCTAGGGAATATGATCGTTCAAATAAAACCACTAAAAATTTACCTCCTTTGTTAAATAAAGGGATGGATACTTTTAACTTTATTGATAAATACAGAAAGCATTACATTGAAATATTTGACAATAATCACTATGAGTTGTCAAAGAGTTTTGAATTAAATAACTTGCTTGTAATGATGAAAGCAGGGTTTGAATCAGATTTTTGGATTGCTCCATTGTTAAAGTATTACGACAAATTTGGTAGTCACCAACTAATTCGTTTCGTAAAATCATTAGACAATGCATTTGCTTATGATTGGTTGGTGGGTTTAACACCAACGAGTCGAATAGAGAATGTGAATAATTGGATGGAAAATATAGACACGAAAACTAGCGAAGAAGTCATTCAAATATTGAAAAAGCATATAGATCAATTAGAATTAGCTATCGAGTTAGATAAAAAAATTTATGGTAGAAGAGCTGCTAAATATCTAATGCTAAAATTGGATTGTATATTGCATGGGCATACAACTAAATTAGACTTTCCAAGTACGATTAGCATAGAGCATATTCTTCCGCAAACACCAAATAGCGATAGCCAATGGTTAAATGACTTTACCGATGAAGAACGTAATTATGCAAAAGATAGACTGGGAAATTTGGTATTAATCTCGAGACGAAAAAATTCCTCTCAGAATAACCGTGATTATTCTGATAAAAAGAAAAAATATTTTCAAGGAAATATTGAACTATTCAGTAATTCAATCAGAATTTTCCAACAATTTGATACTTGGACAAACTCTGATTTTGCTAAAAACCATGCAGATGTGAAAAAAAAGTTAATTAGTCATTTTACTTCTTACTCATAATGTATTGAAACGCCCTAGATAAATTATTTTTTAGAGGTTATTTAAAGATATAGCTTTCATTTTACTGTCCAATACGTTGTACGCAAAGTGAGCATGATATTTGCGGTCTATAAAAATTCTTTGCATTCCTGCGGTCTATTTTTGCTGTCCTGTAGTAGACCGCTGTCATTATTTCATAGTGTGTGAAGAGATGATGTACTTTGAGAGATTTGCCTATAGAGAGTATTTCAGTATACTTTGAAAGATAGGATTTACATTCAGACTGAAAATTTGTATATGAACTATGAAAATCTAAATTGAAGAATTATATGATATTTGGCTTAAGTCACTTATTTTTATAATGGACAATGAAAGAGTTTCAATGTAAAAAGAATTGTATTGATATTTTTTACTTGTTTGATATGACTCCGAATTTTTACCTGCAAAGAAAGCTTTATGATTATGAAAAGGAGTACTCTGAGTTAGAAATTATTCAGAAATTTCAAATAATAATTATTTTAGCAGAGCCAGGTGCTGGAAAAACTTCACTTCTAGAAAGTTTTTCCAACCAACTAAATGTAAAAAAGAAATCAGCGAACACATTTATCAATAGAAATAACCAAGATAGAAATTCAATTTTAATTATTGATGCTCTAGATGAGCTGGTCAGAATAGATCAATCAGCCGTAAGTAATCTACTTGGAAAGGCAGCAGATCTAGAACCCAAAAAAATAATTATTTCAAGTAGATCAAGTGAGTGGGAAGAGTCTTATACTAGTTTGGTCAGAGAAAACTTTGAAATAGAACCAAGAGTTTTCCGTTTATTTCCTTTTAACGAATCAGAACAACAGCAAATTTTTGAAAATTATAAGCCACTGGAAGATTTCAAAAAATTTGAATCAGAAGTCACAAAATATAATTTGGAACCTTTACTTTCCAATCCCCAATTTTTGAAAATCTTTGCCGATGCATATATTGAAAGTAATCGAGTTTTTTCTGATCGAAAATTTATATTTAATCATGCAGTTAAGGCCTCAGCAAAAGAGTCAAATAATGCTTTTAACTTTAGGAATGACTTACCAATACAAAGAAAACTGGAATTTACAGAAGAAATATTTGCAAAAATATTATTATCAGGCGCAGAGGGAGTAAGCACTAATCCAAATGATCATGACACTTTATATCCTAGAATAGATACACTAATTACGTTGGATAGTGTAGAACAATATTTATCTTTATTGTCGAGTAAACTTTTTAAGTTAGCAGACAATGTTAGCCTACATCAACCTAGTCATAAAATTATTGCTGAATTTACAGCTGCTAATTATTTAGTAAAAAGAATTAATGCCAATCGTAATAATATCTCATTACATCAATGTCTATCGATTATTGCGCCAAATGGAATAGTGCGAGATGAGTTAAGAGGTCTCGTAGCGTGGATGGCAGCTTTAGGTAATAAATCTATACAAGAGACATTAATTAATATTGATCCTTATGCGGTATTAGCAAACGGAGACCCCTCTCAACTTCTTTCTTCATCAAAAAAATTTTTATTAGAAAAGTTAACGTGCCTTGTAGAAGAAGATCCTTATTTTCGTCGGAGTGATATGGGGAGAACTTTCTCTATTTCTGGATTTTTTGATGATAACTCTATATCCATAATTAAATCGATATTAGTTGAATCCAATAAGGGGTTACTACGTGGGTTAATTTTGGAATTAATAGAAAATTCAATAATTCTTAAATCTTTAATTCTTGAATTAGAAGGGATTTTGCTAAATAAGGAAGTTGATCAATATATAAGAGAATTAGCTGGAATAAGGTTAAAGGAAATAGCTGATTATGAAATAGTTCTGACTATTGAAAGACTCATAGAACAAGGAGAAAAATCATCATTAAATATAGTAGTAAATTTGATGGATGATATTGATGTTAATTATTTTTCTTATGATCTAATTTTAGAATTTCTAGAAAAATGTACTTTGTTATACCCCCAAAAAAATATTGGACAAGACAGAACTATAGGTGAACGCTATTTTGTTAAAAACTTCATTAACAATCTTAATTATGAATTAGTTATAAGACTTCTTGATAGTCTAACTTATGGGCTTTGTTGTACGTGTAACAAAGAACCATACGACTGTTTTTGTCGTAATGGAATAAGTAAAGTTATCGGAATGCTTCTAGATCATTATTTTAAAATAGAAAAAAATTCTTATGATCCTCAAAGAATATGGATTTGGTTAAGAAATCTAAATTTCCATAGTGGAAAGAGTGAAGAAGACAGCACTGCTGTAAAAGTATTACAAAATGAAGATAATTTACGCCATAGCCTTATAAAGTTAGCATTTGAAGGTGTAACTTCTACTGATGATATATATCAAGTAATTTCTAGGAAACTGTCATTATATACTCATTCTGGTTTGAGTCTAAAATTTCAAGATTACTATTTTATTCTGGATTTTGCTTTTGCAAATAATAATGTAAAATTATGGTCTTATTTTGTACAACCCCATCAATTTTATGCAAAAAATAAAGCTGAGGTTAATTATGAGCAGCGTAGATATGCAAAGTTACAAGCAGCTAAAAATATTAACTTTTTGAAAGAATGGACTAAAAATAATTTAGCCTCCAAGGAAAGTTTTAAAAATACTCAAGCTATAATTAATAGTCGTCGTATGAAAAATGGAAAATTTAAACAGCAAATGCTAAGAAATAAAAATATTCAATATATTCAGAATAATCGTGAGTTGATAGAAAGTGGCAAGCATTGGAGCTGCTTGTTGGATTTTGCTAACTTAACATTAAATAATCCAGGAAGAATTATTCAGGAATTTGGTGATGAAAATTTAGTAAAGGCATCACTTAAAAACTGTTTACCATTTATAGAATCTCATGTACCTAATTTAAATGAACTGGCTAAAGCACATTGTAGTTCTACTAGATACCATTCAGAAGTTATTTTACATGCAGCTTGTCTAGAGATATTTAGAGAAAAAGGAAACCTTGATGGCGTTAAATTGAAATTATTACAAGCATTGCGGACAGGTATTGTTCATCGGCCATATACTGTTAATGAGAATGAACATAAGGCATTTAGAAATGAAGTTGATCGAATCCTTTTCCCAGATTATGAGAGTCGGCTAAGATTTTTAAAAGATTATATTGAACATCAGTTGACCTACAATAATAGTGAATATACACAAGTTGGGTGGTTACGTTACAGTGATACATTCAGAGAATTTCAAGCAACGTTACCATTAGAATGGCTTATTAAATATCCAAATATTAGTATAGCTACGTCAAAAACATTATTCGATTTAAGTGCACAATTCTGTGATAAAAATCAATTGAAAAAATTAGTTCTCCTACGGTGTGAGGAATTAAATGAACAACTTATAACACATGCTGTTGATTTAGAAAGCATAAAATCGAAATTAATTTTCTGGTTTATAAGAGCATTTTTTTTTCTTGATGAGGCTGAGATAGTTTCTTATTGGGGGGTTTTAAAAGAGCAAGAAAAAACGATATTTCTTCTAAGCGATCGAGATGAAGGTATTCGTCATGGAGATCACCCGTTTTGGCCTATATTAACTCCTACTAAAATTTGGTGGATTCTAGACACATTTATAGATCAGTGGCCTAAAGTTAGTCTACCTGATTCTTGGGGTACTGGGGATCCACCTAATGAGATAGCATATAGATTTATAAGTAATATAATTTGGAAATTTACAAAGCATATTTCTGAAAAATCATTATTTATTGTGAATAATTTAATTTTAGATTCTAGATTCGAAGCCATGCGATTAGATCTAAAAAGTATTCGGTCAACACTTATAAGAAACCTTGCTTTAACAAACTTTAAGGCACCATCTCCAGAAGAAATTGTTAAGTTTTTGGATAATGAAGAGGTGGTAACAGTAGAAGGGTTGAGGGCATTAATTTTAGAAGAGCTAGAGTTCTATCAAAATGATCTTAGAGGAGGAGATACAACATCACCTTCACTTTTTTACCATAAGCAATATGATGGATCGACTTTTTCGAAATATATTCATTTAAATGAAGTGGATGCCACCAAGATTGTTGCTGATAGATTGAAATTAAGACTTTCAACTAAAGGGGTCATTGTAACTTTAGAACATCAGATGCAACATACAAATCGTTGCGATATAACCTTTGCCAAAGTTATTGAGAATGAAAGAAAACTTTTAATGCTAGAGTCAAAAGGCCAATGGCATAAAGACTTGTATAAGGCGGCATCAACTCAATTATCTCAGCGATATTCAATTCACCCTGATGCTGAACACCAAGGAATATATTTTGTATTATGGTTTGGTACCAATGAAAAAGTGGCTAATATCACTAATCATGGGATTAGTTCAGCTCAAGAGCTAAAATTAATTTTAGAGAACGAATTACCAAGTGAATTAAAGGGTCGTATTGATATCTTTGTATTAGATGTTTCTTTATGAACTTGTTGCATTGAGTATATTTGATATGGGTTAGTTCAGATTTATTCTAGGTTTTGATCACAGCCTTAAGTCATTATGTGTTTCCAATGGTGCAATTGTCTTCACTAAGCTTAGGATGTGTCATTGTAATTATTGCAAAATGTTCAACTTTAAGATGATGCTTTATAAAATCTGAATGGAAGGGGGCTTAACTCAATCTCAGGTTTGCAGTCTTAAGTTTTAATTTTGATTTCAATGTGATCTATTATGGTCAGTTCTTTGTTTGACACAGTCATCTTAAAAACTAAAATCATATATTATAATTTGTGATAAGTTGCAAATTAGTTATATGAGAAATTGGATAAATTTATATATTTTAGCTATCTATAACAATTGGGTGAATTTTGTCTTAAACTTAAGATTACTTTGTAAAAGGATAAAAATGATGAGTTCGCATGCAATTTTAATTGGGGAAGATGAGAAACGTCCTTTGCTAGAAATTTCAGCTCTAGCTTGTAAGCATGAAAAAGTATATAAAAAAATTCCCTTTTTAGATGCTCTTTCAAATATTGCTTCTGTTGCAGCGCAAGCAGCGCCTGCATTAATGACAGCAACCGAAGTAGCAAATAAGCATATTATGGAAGTTGTAATTCATGGAGATTTAGCTAAAGCTGCTGATGGAAATGGTTTAAGAGCATTTTCTAGAGCTACAAATGGAAAATTTACAGAACATGCTCGCTTATATCATGCTGATTCATTATCCAAGTTAGTAAATGCTGCTGCTGTCTGGCAGATCGCCTCTGTAGTCGTTGCACAAAAGCATTTGGCCGACATTAATAAAAAACTAGAAGATTTAAAGGATAGTGTAGAGCGGATAAGTGATTTACAGCAAACTGAACGTGAAGCAAGAATTCAGGCAATCTTTGATAGCTTAAAAGAGAAGATCGAATTCTTAACTTTTGCAAATCCAGAACAACGCAAAGTTATTCTTAATTCTTCTATTTTATCAAAATATGATGATGATCTAAAACAGATCTACTATCACCTTAAAACAGATTTAGAGAAATATGGTCTAAAAAAAGTAGAGCATAAGGAAATATTTGGAACAGCAGACCTAAAAATAGATATTGATAAAAAAGTAAAAGAAGTAAATGAATTTGCTGAGCTAGCATATCTGTGTTTAAGTTTGCGTCTAATTTGTTGTCATCTTATGAATCACCTTGGGGATATGGATGCAATCAAAGAATTGATTCAAAAACGTATTCTAAATGAGTTAGAACATTTAACATTGTTAAATACTCAGTTAAAAGAAAATATTACCAGTGAAATTAACGCTATGAATTCTTGGACTAATAAGGCTCAGAAAGTAGTAAGTGATCATAAGGGAAAAATTGCTGCGTCAGTGTTAACTGTCACTTTAGGGCCTATAGGTTTGATAGCTAGTATGGGTTTAACTACTACAGTAACTATGACTGGTATTGCTGTTGATCAAAAATTGAAAAAACAAGTTGGTATTTTGGAGAAGAGAAAACTAGAGTTACTACAAGCTGTAGAGCAATTTTCAGTGAACTTCACTGAAAAAAGTATGTTTGCCATGAAAATAGCAGAGCAAGGTATTCAGGCTTTAATGGAAAATGAACCTCCAATCACATTAGCTTTTCAGAAATTAGATGATCAATATCTACTATGTCTGAACACAGGAGAAAAAATCGCAGTCTAATATAGTACCAGTTTTTAGTAGTCTTTATTAAATAAGGCTACTTTTGTGTATTCAATTTAATTGCAGTGAAAATTTGATGGTTTTCCAACTCATACCATTATGAACTGAATAACTTTATTTTAATTTTTGATCATAGCATTAAAGCTATTGATTCTGAGATGACGTGTTTATATTTTCTTAAGGACTAAACTGATTTAGGCTCGATATTGGATCCATACAATAGTTATAATCTGACTTATAGTTAGGCTATTTTCAATTTTATAGTCGATAAGAAATAGTTTTGGATAAATTTTCTATTGGGAGAGTTTAGAGGGGGGATTTATAGTGAAAATTTTGGGTAAAATCCTTGCTGGATAAGGGGAAATAGCCAAATTTAGGGGGCTTATATAAGAGTATCTACAATTACAAAATTTCCTTTATATCGGGAATAGTTTGAGATAGTACGTTGTAAACGTTGAATATAGTCGAATGAATTTGATATACAAGAAAAAATAGATCAAACGGTCGTGAGCATGAATCAATATTAGATTAATCCGAAATAAAAAAACGGTTCGGTTACATATTATTTTCATGATCTTTATAACTAGGAATGATCATGAAGATAATTTATTTAGTACCAAGCAACGTCCCAGTTTCAAACAATCTTTGTTCGCTCCAGCCCTATATTTTGAGCTTTGCGCTAATCGGGAGCGAATCAGAATGACACAAATTTTGCAGCAATGGCTCAAAAAAGAAAGAAAATCTAAAGGAATTTCGAAACTAGAATTATCCAATAGCCTAAGCAAACCTGACTCATATGTCGGTGATGTAGAGCGGGGTGTATATGCATTGGATATTATTGAGTATGTATATTATTGCCAAGCGCTAGGGAGTGATCCAAAGCAAGGAATACAATACATCAGCAACGAGCTAGAAAATCAGCAAAAGTGATTCTGCTATTTTACGGGTTTATTATATTTTCTACAGTGTTGGTTTTGGATGGGGAGTAAAAAATCTATAATGCAAAAATTGGTAAAAGCCTTGCTTTACAAGGATTAGTGTCCAAAAACTAGGGGGAATTTTCTTATATAGTAATTCATATAATATAAATTTCACCCCCTGCAGTAGATCAATCCCAATTCTTCTAGCAAAACGAAATAAATCTACCCTTGATTTACATATTATTTTAGTGAATTGCTAAGTAAATAATCTATGTAGCAATGAGATTCATAAACGTGAACAGGAGTACAGATGAAATATTCGCATCATTTAGAGTGTGTTGCAGATGCTATTGCACTCATTCCAACAGAGAAGGCACAGACTTTGGCAAACGCACTTTACACGTGTAATAACTCAGAACGAGATACTCTTGAGAAGCTAATTGCTATAGGGCGTATCCTGATCTAATCTTATTCACCTCACAATTGATCCCGATGTACGAAAAGTACATCGGGATTTTTTATGCTTGCATTCATATTAGGAGAAAGGCCATGTAGCAGACCAATTAGCATGAAAATATCTAGATTGTCGTGGATGAATGATTCGCCCAACAATACTGAACGCTTAGGTTGAAGATATGGAGTTATTTTCTTTTGGAAGTTCATTCTGAATTAATTCCACCCCAATTTGGGGATCAATACCCAAAGTATGACAATACCATACATATTCTACGACATCTAAACGGCGTTCACCTTGTTCAACTTTTTGGATAAACGAATGAGGTTTGTCCATGCGTTCTGCTAGAGCACGCATAGACAGATTTCTAGCTTCACGTTCTTGTTTCAACCAACTTCGCAAAGCAAGCATTTCATTGGTATAGATACTATTTGTCATTGTACCTATTTAAGATACATTGACCTTTGTACCCAAAATAGGTACATTGTATGCGTATCTCTATCATCATTTAATTCAAATATTTATAAGTCAGGTATATATGGAAGGAAAAATCCTTGGAATTGATACTGTCCAAAATAAAGCAGTAATCATCACAAAAAATAGTGAACGTATTACATTTGATTTGTACGAATGGCGTGGCGCTATTCCAATAAAAGAAGGCTTAGAAATTGATTATGAGCTTAATGATTCGAGTCATGCGATTAATGTGTATCCTTCTCTAGCTGCCACCACAGTAGTGCAGAAAAAGGAAAAAACAAAAGTTGCATTACTACTCTTAACCTTGGTTGGCGGTGGTTTAGGAGCACATAAATTCTATGTCGGTTCATGGGGGTGGGGAATTGTCTATCTTTTACTTTGTGTACTATATATCCCACTCATATTAAGCTTTATCGAATTTGTTCGTTATTGCTTCTTATCTGAACAAGAGATCAATGAAAAAGTTAGAAATCTGAATGGGCCATTTTCATGGCTTTGGTGAATTAGCTTCTTACTGATTCGAAATATATGTCCCGATGTACGAAAAGTACATCGGGATTTTTTATACCTAAATTTTGGAGACAAATATGCAACCACGTGTACCCGATAAAATTAATCACTGTTTAATCAATACTATAGTCTGTCCAAAACTATCAGAACGATCAAAAGGGAACTTACATTATCAAATATGGCGAAATAATGATGATGCATCTTTAGGAATAGCGATTAGCAAAAATGAATCATCAGGTGGATTTAGCGGAGAATTAGTCAAAATAGAAGATATTCTTCAGATACTTTATGCATTACGAAAAAGTGGAAAAGCCTTTCATGCAACCGCGTTGAAAGGACTTTTCATCGGTAAGTCAGCAAATAACCCATGCTTTCTAGCTGCAATTCTCGTTGATCAGAAAGTCGTTCATCCTCATCCCAATACGCAACGATTATTAGAGGTGAGTGATGATTCTGAATTTTGGCTAAAAAGGCTCAATGATGCATCATCTGCATCACTATCCAAGGTACTAGCCGATGATGAGAAAAAAGCAATCGATACAAAATCTATCACTGATAAGCCGAAACACGGACGTTCTGAAACATCAAAAAAGGAGGGATAGCGAGATGAATATTGTCAAAAGTAAGCGTGATTTAGAACATGTGATGAATCAAGCTATACGTTTAGCAATATCTAGTGCGATTGATCGAATCGAAATAGAGTATCAAGAAGACTACCAAGCCACCCAACATGGGTGGTTTGTTGTTTTAGAGCATACCCATGAACTTAGCGTACCTATTGCAGGTTTAACGTTCTCAATTCTGGACAAACTAAATGCTAGTGAAATTGAATACGTTGAGAAATGCCCACATGCTTGTGAAGTGTATATCACCCTTAATGATACTGAAGGTGTATTGATCTACATTCCTGATCAAATCTATTCAAGTTTGGGTATAAATAATCTGTAATGATGCTTTGGCATACTCTAACCAGTAGCACAGCGCAGGGAATAATCGAATAAGCCCTTGAGTTATGTCTCTCTAGTTTGTTAAACAGCATCCTATAAATCTAAACACCAGCTTTAAACCGTAAGATGAACCGTAAAACTTTTTGGGTTTTGCGGGAATTCTGATTTAGGTATGCAACACAAGGAAAAATGTATGGGCCAAATAGAGAGAAGGAGGGTCTTGTAGTTCTTAGTTCAAATCATGAAACTTGTCAATCACTAAAAAGGCGTGATTGAAATTTAACCAGTCGAACTAAGAAAACCAGTTTTTTACAAAAAAAATTCCTAAATTTATTCAATAGCTTATGAGAGACCGATTTTTCGTATTGTCAAATAATTTTAAAAAAAGTGATTTAATAAATTATTGAATTATATGGTAATTTATTTTTGTTTCAAAAAGTAAAAAAATAGGTCCTCAAGAGCTAATCTTTACATCGAACTCACTATCTTGCACCATATTTTCAACTTGTTCAGTTAGGAAATTCTTTTGCTTCTTTGGGCTTTTGAACTTAAAGACTATTTAAATTCAGAAACCAACACCAGTCATCAATGAAATATTCGTTGACCTATTCTTCCCTATTTTGACTCATTTTTGAATCATGGCCTTTAACGGTCAGGGAGATTTGTTTGCCTAATTTTTGGAGAAATCTATGAATGCGAAACTAAAATTGGATGAAGTACTCGTGATGAGTATCATTTGTCCTCAAACTAAACGTGAGTTAGAAATAACTGATCATCTAGTCAAAGGACTCAAACTTGTAGTTACTCGTCTGGGTAAAAAGACTTGGTTATTTCGTTATGTGTTTAACGGAACCAAGCGTGCAATGAAATTGGGAAATTATCCAGAATTATGTTTAGAAGACGCAAGAATCATTGCCGCATCAAATAATAATTTACTGAGAACAGGTAAAGATCCACAGCATGAACGTGATGTGCAAAAAGCAATGCCGACAGTAACCGAGTTTTTTACTAACTCATATTATCCGCACTCACAGAAACGTAAACGCTCACACTGTGATGATTTATCACGGTTTAACAATCATCTGCGCGATCCGATTGGTCACCTTCCATTAAATCAAGTTGAAGCAGTTCATGTCATGCAAATTCTTGATCAAGCAAAAGATTCAGGCCTATCTCATGCAACGATTAATCGTATCCGTGCATTACTTTCTGTAATGTACAGCTATGCAATTGATCTTGCTTTATTAGAAAGGAATCCAGTCTCGCGAGTTAAGAAATATAAAGAGGTCAATCAGATTGAACGTTTCTTGACAGAGCAAGAGTTACCACGACTTATGCAAGTATTGAATACACCTGCTCAATATGGAATTGATAATCTCGTTGTTGTGGCAATTGTAAAAGTTTTATTACTAACAGGTATGCGTAAAAGAGAGGTCATGGATATGAAGTGGGCTGATGTTGATTTGTCCTCAGGCCATTGGAAGCTTGAAAATAACAAATCAGGTAAACCACGCTTGATACGTTTAGCAAGTGAAAGTTTGGCAGAAATTAGAAAAATGTTACCACGTCAAAGTGAGTATGTTTTTGCTAATCCGCAAACAGGACAAGCATTCAATGATATTCGTAAATGCTACGACAAAATCATGAAAGCAGCAGGGATACCAAACATGCGAATTCATGATTTGAGACATAACTTCGCAAGCATGGCTGTCAATAAGGGACTAAGCCTTTATGTTGTTCAGCATCTACTTGGTCATGCTTCACCACAAACAACCCAGCGCTATGCCCATCTGAATGGGGAAGTCATGTTAGATGCCTACCAAAAAGTCGCTGAAATTGTAAATCAAGCGTCTATCTAAGCCAACAACCTAACCACCAAGTCAAATTTTATTGGGTATGAAAAACCATACCCTTAGGAGAACTCATGCCAAATTTAGTAAATAAGATGGAATTTAACTTAACTGAAGGCCAAATGATTGCGGATCATTTGGAAGCAATTGAAGTCGGTACAACATTTCTCGAAGCTTCTACTGGGACAGGAAAATCAACTTTTGTCATTAAGACACTCATGCCACAACAGCATGTCGTTATGCTATGTCCTAAGGTATCTCAGGTAAAGCAACTGGAAAAAATGTATGTAGATCAGGGGATTATTTTCTGTCACGGAACAATGAAATTTACAGAAGAGGAATTGTCAACAAACCATATAGTGGCAACATATGATCAGTTAGCTAAAATTAAGCAATATATCCGACCAGATTCAATTTTTGTGGTAGACGAAGTGCATCAGCTTTATTGTGCAGGCGCTTATAGAGGAAAGGCATTAAATGAAATCTTAACATTTATAAAAAATAAGCATGTAAGCAAGGTGTTGTTGGTGAGCGCAACACTTACTATGGAGATTTTTGATAAGTTATCAATTTCGATAGATCATATTTATCAGTTCACTCAAGAAAATCCAATTCAACGACATATTATTTTGCAACAATATGTACATGAGCATCCTCTAAACTGCCTTAAGTTTATCATTAATCGAGTTAAACAGATAAAATCTGAGGGCTCTAAACGGATCATCTTTATTAGGATTAATGATAAAAAGAAAGCAGAGGAATATCGTTTTTTCTTGGAAAAGCAAGGTATCCCTACACTTGTTGTAAATCGAGCAAAGCAGGGGAATGAAGCCATAGTTGAGATGATTAACACAGCTCGATTATCGACTGAGTACAACGTAATTTTGACAACATCTGTTTGGGATGAAGCAGTAAATTTTTTGAATAGTGATAATGAGATTGATAGTATCCATATATTGGGGGGTAATACTCATACAGATGAAATTACTCAATTTATAGGCAGAACGCGTTATGCAAATCCGCCAATCTATATTCATCTAGATCAAGAAGTCGATCACTCCCCAATCGATGATCTGGCAGCTTATCATGAGCAACGTGTATGGCTGATGGATACAGATCTTGCTACTAATCTAGAGATTTTAGAAAGTGGTAAAGAATTTGCTGAGCATATTAGACAAAAGAAATCAGTCAAAGCCGAAAAACTTGTAGAGGCTATCAATAAGATGCTCAAAGACTCGAAGAGTATAGAAGGTCTAGGGTGTATTCGTGATGAAATTAATATCAATAATGCAGTTGTCGCAGCTAAGGCATTCGCAATAGATACGCAGAACTTATATTCTAATATTAAATATTTAGAATATAGATTGGCTTGTGCGAATCAAGATGCACATATTACTAGGGAAGTATGTCGAGCGGAAATTGATGGCGAATTGAAGAGAGCTTACGCTGACATTACGAATGAACTGCAAAAACTAAAGGAAGAGAAGACACCAAAAGTTGGTAAACAATTTCTCAAGGATACTAGACAAGTTCACAGAGTTACTTTGCATGGAAAGCAGATTTTGCAAAATCCACAGGCAATTCCTTATTTAAAAGAGGACTCTGAGATTGAATTTGATCTGTATTATCATATGGCTGAAGTATCAATTTACGTTAGTAATATGCATGATATTCTTGAGATATTACGGAGGGATAGCTACAAGACTGTAAAAAAAGTTGGGCATGAATATCAAAATCATCCAATCATTAAAATACTTATGGATCAGATTGCTAAGCACATATTCATAAATGATCAAGCATCTAAGACATATGATGTAAAAGCATTGGAGAAGTTGATTAATCAAGGGTTAAGAAAGCTTGATAAAGATGAGTCAACCAAGTTTGCTCTAGGCATCAAAAGCCATAAATATTTTGAGTTAGACCAAAGAAATAAGATCGTTCTTAAATCTAACCAAGCCGTAAATTTTGTTAAAAGATACTGCCATGTTACGATCAAAAATGATCATAAATCATATAAAGACAAAGTCGTAACTTTTGTGGGATTAGGTTGGGGAGGCTATCAATATAACGGGCTTTCATATATTGAACCGAACAAACCACAATGTATTGAACTAGAGGGTGAGAGGATAGATGCTCAATCTGGTCAATTACTTAGTGACATATCCGAGTTAACGCAAACTGTGGCAGCTTGATAAGAAGTAAGACCGTAGACAAGTGATGAAATATCAGTCTACGGTCTAATAATTGTGTGCAGGTGAATTATGAGATTGCTTAGATTTACTGTTTGGGATAGGAATTCTAAGAGAAGTTTCTTTGTAAGAATGCCTTCGTTTACTTTATCATTAAGTCCTATGTTTAGCTATGCCTTTAATTCATCTACTAACTTTATAAGGCAGCCAGAACTAACGACATGATTATGTTGCATCCATCCAGTAACGAATTAGTGAAAGAAGGTACCAAAGTGCTATGTTAATTACTGATGAGCAAGGCAAAACCATCTATTTCTTTGAAAATATTTGGGAATAAATTAGAAATACCTACAAGCAAAAAGCAAATTTCACTATTCAATGGTCTAAATTAGGGAAGAATTAGCTAGAGAGCTAGTCGAAAGTGAAAAAATCAGAATTCATTAGAGTAACTTACTTTTTTAGTTATAAATTATTCTTTATGAATATATTCGATAAGGTATTTAACTTTAAAGAAAAAAATATTAAAGTTAGCAGTTTAGAAAAACTACTTGTAAGAATATGATTGAAAAAATTAGTACTGAATTAATAGATAAATTAAGAGATTGTCAGATTAACAGTGTTAAGGTGATTGGAAACTATTTAAATTCAGATAGCACTAAATCTTGTTTAATTAGTTTACCTACGGGTGCTGGTAAGAGCGGTGTTATATGCACTGTAAGCCATTATTCTAAAGATGATAAAATTCTTGTTGTGACACATAGAAGGGCTGTCTGTGATCAATTATATGAGGAGTTAAGTGGGAGTTTTTTTGAAAAACTATTACCTCAAGAGCCTAATTATAAAAATTATTTGAAAAAAAATATTTTTAATAAAATTAATGATATCTCGCAAGATGGTATTTATTGTACAACTTTTCAAAAAATAAATAGTTTAAGTGAGGATGAGTTAATAAATATAAAAAATAATTTTAGTCTTATATTAATTGATGAGGGCCATGTCGAACCATCGCCAAAATGGAGTGAGGTAATAAGGAAGCTAAATAAGAAAAAAATTATCATAACAGCGACACCTTATAGAAATGATTTATATAGTTTTGATATAGATGCTAATTATAGCTATATATATACGTTTAAATCTGCAAGTGGAAATAATGAAATAGTATATCCAGTTTTTAAAATAACTAATAAGTCGAAGCTAATACATGAAATTAAAAAAATAATTAAAAAACAGCCCAATTCAATTTGTATTGTTAAATGTAAAAATTTTTCGGAAATTGAAAGGTATTATGATGATTTTAGTTCTCATTTTAAAACAATAGCAATTCATGATCAATATGATAATAAGAAAAAGAATAAAATAAATTTTGTACCAAAAAAATTACTAGACTTAAAATATGAAGTTTTTCTTCATCAGAAGAAACTAGATGAAGGTATTGATATACCAGAAGCTAAAATTTTAGTACTTACTTATTCAGTAGGAAGTGGAAAGGAATTAGTACAAACTACAGGAAGAATAGTTAGAAAATATGAAACCTATAAATCTACAATTCTAGATATATCTGGGGATAATAATAAAAAATTATGGAAGAGTTACATTGAATTTGATGAATATTTATCAAATGAAAAATCAGTAGAAAAATTTTTAAGAACTCTTGATACAAAAAAATTTATTGAAAATTATTTAAAAGAATTTCCTGAGAAAAGCTATTTTGAATCAAATTTTAGAAGAAAATTCGATTTTAATAATTTTAATCCTAAAGAATCATTAGAAATTCCAGTAGCTTCTGTATGTTTTTATAATAAAGAAAATGAATTTGATATCAATGTTTGTCTTAATAAGTTGGAGTCGGAATTTAATAGAGAAGGTGCTTTAGCTAAATCGTATAAAGAGCTTGGAGTTATTGTGGCTATTTTTTTTAATAACTCTAAATATCTAAAAGATAGTCTTTTTTTTGAACCAACTTTGGAAATATTTATTATCAGAGAATTACAGGATATGATAGCTATTTTTGATAGTCGCAGTCATAAATATAGCAATAGAAAAGATCTTAAAATTTTGAGTACAATTGGTGTAGAAAAGTTATTTACAGTTATTTCGGGAACCGAAAAAATTGTAACTAAGCGAGCCAACACAAGGGCACTTCAAAATAATCTAAGTCGCCCAGAGAGTATATCTATAAAAGGAAAAAATTTAGAACTAATTAATCATGAACAGTCAAATTCTGGTTATGCAATAACTACTACTGTAGTTTCAAATGTTGGAGATAATGGTAAACCTATTTCTACATATTATCTAGGTGTGGCATCAGGGAGAATATCTGATCAAAAGAAATTGGGAATTTCATATGAAGAGTTTATAAACTGGATTGATAGTATAAATAGTTGCTTGCAATCTAATGGGGAAAATGAAAGTAATTTTATTAATTCATTCTCTCAGTCAATTAATTATACTCCAGTGGAAAACCCTGTAGCTTGTGTTTTTGATTTTACTGATGAGAAATATGTTGATTTAGGGGTTGAATATAAAGGTGTGAAGGAATCTATTGATAATAGTTATATATATAAATCGTATAGTGATGGGGTTTCTTTTTTTGAATTTTCTGATGGTTCAAGTAGTGATGAGATGGTCGGGAAGTTTATTAAATTTTCATTTGATGAAAACCTTGATTTAATTATAGATTATGATAAAGACTTAATTTTTTTTAATAATGGAAGTAAAGTTGAAATATCTGAAATCTTAAACAATGAGAGTGTTAAGCTTTTATATAGTGATAGTACAGTTTATTTGGAAGGCAATTTTTATAAACAAAAACTTCCAACTGAAACAGGTAGGTTTAATCAAAATATAGTCAGAAATATTATTTCGTTGGATTGTTTGAAGCAACCAAATTTATCTGAAAAGGATGAAGATAATATTCTAAATGATAATTTTAGTGAGAATTCAGTTTTTTATTTAATCGATAAAGTTTCAAATATTAAAAATAAAAATGTAAGCCTTGATGATTTAGGTGAGTTTTATCAGTATATTCCAAATATAGATTTAGTACTTTGTACCGACATGGGAACCGAGCCAGCAGACTTTATTCTTTCCTCTAAGGATAAAGTTGTTTTTGTTCATGTAAAATGTGGCGGTAGTGCATCAAAACCCCAATCTTCAGCAGGAGCTCTTTGCCAAGTTGGAGGCCAGGCATTAAAAAATATACATTTTTTACGTGACTATAGGCCTTTAAAATATGGAAATATTACTACTCTTAAAGAAGACTGGCCGAGATTAAATGGAAATAAGTATCAAAATAAGCTAAATCGTATAAGATTGTTCAATAAAACTTATGATATAAATCATAATCTTGATGAAGTGCTAGATACAATTAATACGAGAAAAATTGATCCTTTAGTAAGTAAAGAAATATGGGTAGTTGTCGGTAATGCGTTCTCACGACAACATTTTACAAGCCAATTGAAAATGCCCCTAGAAGCTGTCTCAGAAACAATTCAAGCCTATCAACTACTTGATACTTGGTTTAATCAAGCTAGTGCACTGAATGTAGATTTGAAGTTTTTTACTTCAGAATAAGAATTTTTTAAGCTGCATATCAGAAGTTGCTAAACAATTTCTCAAGGATACAAGACAAGTTCACAAAGTTACTTTGCATGGAGAGCAGATTTTACAAAATCCACAGGTAATTCCTTATATAAAAGAGGATTATGAGATTGAATTTGATCTGTATTATCATATGGTTGAAGCATCAATTTACGTTAGTAATATGCATGATATTCTTGAGATTTTACGGACGGATAGCTACAAGTCTGTAAAAAAGTTGGGCATGAATATCAAAATCATCCAATCATTAAAATACTTATGGATTAGCTTGCTAAGTACATTTTCGTAAATGATCAAGCATCTAAGATATATAATGTAAAAGCATTGGAAAAGTTGATTAATCAAGGGTTAGGAAAGCTCGATAAAGATGAGTCAACCAAGTTTGCTCTAGGCATCAAAAGTCATAAGTATTTTGAGTTAGACCAGAAGAATAAGATCGTTCTTAAATCTAATCAAGCCGTAAATTTTGTAAAAAAATACCGCCATGTTACGATCAAAAACGATAAGAAACCTTATGAAAAAAGATCGTATCTTTTGTAGGATTAGGTTGGGGAGGCTATCAATATAACGGGCTTCCCTATATTGAACCCAACAAACCACAGCGTATTGAACTAGAGGGCTCGATCTGGTCAGTTACTTAGTGACATATCAGAGTTAACGCCAACTATGGCGGCTTGATAAGAAGTTAGACCGTAGACAAGTGATGAAATATCAGTCTACGGTCTAATCATTTTACTACATCGCTGTAAAAGTAGTTATGGTCAGTTACGGTCTATAAAAAATGCATTGTTATCTATGGTTTATCGCTACGGTCTTCAGGTCTAGCTACGGTAAATCTTAGGTAATTACTGTATATGCAAAATGATAAAACATTATTTCTTATGCATTTATTACTTTTGCGGCTAAGCTTTTTTTGATCAGATTTCTATCAAAATATTGAAAATTCTTTATATTTCTTTGAGTTGTAAATAAATTACCTACGGTCATTTGCCAGTCATGTATTTCTTGGTTTCTATGAAAGTAAGTTGTTGATATTTATTAATATAAATAAGGTTTTATCTGAACTCATAATCCGTTGGTCCCGTGTTCAAGTCACGGTGGGCCCACCATATATATCAAGCACTTACATGCATTAATTGTAAGTGCTTTTTTATTGGCTAAATTTATGTAAGCGCTATGTAATCAGTAAAATTAACAATTAAGAGTGGAAACAAGATCTATCTAAGTTTGGAAGATGTTGAATATTATTTATAGTTTTGCTAAATCAATTCAATGTACATCGAAATTAGTGAACAAGACTTTTTAAATAATTTGATGATCTAAACCTGCTTTTAGCCTAAGTCAGTTAGCTATGATTAGAGGATGATAAGAAAATGACTATTTATATTCCCGACAAATTTACTATGAATTATTTTTACAAGAAAAAGATGAATAATAAAGAGTGAAATGAAATCTATTCTATAAGCTTAAATATCTTCGGCAGGGTGACGGGTTGAAATATTTTTATTAGATATATTGTATTTTTTATATTACAAAGTAAGCTTGAAGCTAATTAAAATTTAAAGTCACTTATAGTTGTAAGAAAAATTATTTTTTTATAAAATATAGTTATATTCGATACTTAAGTGAATTTTATCCAATTTAAGAATCTAACTTAAAAGTATAAGAAATCGTCCCTACAATAATTTATACAATTATAGATACTTTTCAATTTTGTCATACTCCATTATTTTTGCTATATTATATTTTTTGATTTTATAGATTATTAAAGTGAAGAATATCTTAGCTTTCACCATCATGTTAGGTTTATTAGGGTGTGAAAGTTTTGAAGATTATAAGAGCAAAGACTCTAATATTATTACAGAATTTGATTCTTATATAATTGAGAATGATAATCGAAAAAATGTGAGAGATTTGAGTAAAAGCTCTGCTTATATTCGGAAGTCCGAAATTAATTTAAATAAGGAAAAACTGATTGAAAAGTGCAAAAAACTCGTACTTTCGAATGTAACAAAGAAAAAGACGGTTAGTTTTAATGATAATTTACGTGGTAATTACTATATAAATCAAAAAAGTGGAGATGTGTATATTTACCTAGAGTTCTGTGCCGAAAATGAGTTGGGTAATGCACAAGAATTCAAAGGGAAGTGTATATTTTCTATAGATGGACAGACTCAAGTAAATATTTTTGAATAGTTGATACTAATTTATTCGCTCTAAATGAAAAGGGCTAAACCTCTAAAAATGAGGGGGAATTTATGTAGCTATACTTTGAATAGGCAATACTACATATTACTTTTTTCACTTTCTTCTTATTTTTATCTAACTTTAGTGAAAAACTGATACAACTCAAATTGAAGTAAAAGTGCCGTTAAACTCAAAAATATTGATAAATCGACTGTAAATTGAGCTCTTGTTGCTATTAATCAATATTAAACTTGCATAATTAAGTTAAAGCGCCTATAAAGCTAACTCGTCGGTGCGGGATGGAGCAGTCTGGTAGCTCGTCGGGCTCATAACCCGAAGGTCGTTGGTTCAAATCCAGCTCCCGCTACCAACCGACTTAATTAATTTTGCTCTGTGATGTATTTATAGTTGCTATTCTGGAAAGAACAAATAGCAATTGAATTAGCTTACATAATCCTAAATAAAGCTAAAAATTATTATATTCTAGAAATGCAGTTATCTTCTTCTCATCTGTCTAGCGTTATAGTAAATCGAATCAATCACATGAGCTCAGAAATGAGTGATTTTGTGTTAAAAATTATTAATGAATGGCGTATGGCCAAAGCCAGTAATGGCAATGAAATTTGTGTGCAAATTATCCCACTTAAACGTCAACAGAATACGTTGTTAGGTTTTAAATGGGTTGAAGTTGGAAAGAGAGTACTTCTAGAGTCTGGTCAAGAGATTGATTTTAATTTAGATGGAAAAAGTTTCTACACTGATGTTAACCAGCTTTATCGTTTGACATAGATAATTCACACAATGGTAGTATCTTTTTTAGTAAAGATAGATTGGATCAAAATTTAAGGTTTTGATCCATAAATAAACAAAGTTTAAAAGGTTTAAAAGTATGTCTGATAAAGCTACTGGTACTGTTAAGTGGTTCAACGAAACTAAAGGTTTTGGTTTTATTCAAGCTGATTCTGGCGAAGATTTATTTGCTCATTTCAGCGAAATTCAAAGCAATGGCTTCAAGGTTTTGAATGAAGGCCAACGTGTTTCTTATGTTCCTGGACAAGGTAAAAAAGGACCACAAGCAACACTTATCACTGTAATCTAATTAGTTAGAGCAGTGAAAAAGCCCATCGATAGATGGGCTTTTTTATGTTTATTTATTGCACTAGCTTAATTAAATACTATTATAAATTCTAATCTGTTCCTCGATTCTTATGACGAAGTCAAGTTGCTATCAAACTTAATATAAGATCAAGAATGGCCCATTCAATTGAATATCTACAAAAATGTTTATAGTGGTTCTTTTCTTTGAGTAGAATTCATTTCATGTCGGATTGCACTAATATTCTCGTAAATCACTTTACGCAATCTATTTATAGCGCCTAAGGGTCTATGCTCAGGCAGTGAATGCCACGGGGTAAATGAAAGATTCTCACAAAATTCATTCTGAGCAGGCGTATCAAAATTTTGTTGTGGTATATGGATCGTTGCAACTTGATAAAATGGAGCTTGAGCTTCTTTCCATTCAGTCATCGAATCTTCTACGAGCATTTTATTTGATGTTCTCGGTTGGATCAGAAATTCCATACATGCATCACCTTTTTGTAAGCTATTTCGAAGCGCTTCTCTTAAGAAGTCATGATTAGGGTGATCTGGCACTAGTGTTATATTTTGAGAACAAGGCCTTGCTGAATATTTAACTGCCTGACGGTCAGCGCCTAATCCTAATTGATAGGGCACCATTGACCAGTATCGGGCTTGTATTGGATTGGAAATGATTGAGTTTCTCGCTTTAAGCGCATTCATAGTGCCCTGCAAACCTAGGACAAAAGGAATCTGCAATTTTTTGAGCGTACTTTCACTATTTATATTCCGTATAATGGATAAATAGCGATCAGGTTGATTTACAAAAAATACAGGATGATTAATCATAATAAAATCTTGAGTCATTGCTTGATTATCATTCTCCATAATCTTTTTTCCAGTAACGCCTAGAATTTTGATTGCCATGCCGCGCGCATCTTTTTTATTGTCGGCTTGGGTGGCATCTCCTGAAGCATTGGAGAAACGAATCCATGCTGAATATGTTTTATCAGCAATAAAAATGCCTTTCGCTAGGTTTGATGGTAACGATTTTGAGACATGGAATTCTGCCCGAACACAGCCATGTGCTTTAGGATGTGCATCACGTAGCACATGGCCTGCTGCGTACTGTTTACGGATATTTTGTCCAATTTCCTCAGAAATTTGTGCAGCCAAAATACTCTCGTTCGGTTGTAACTTTTCACCTAATTCCGTATCAATGGTTGGATAGGGGATTTTATGTGTATTAGCCACAATGCTTGATTTTTGATGCTGATAAGCGCAACCACTTATACTGATCAGTAGAGGAGTGATTGTGAAAAATAAACCGAAGCGTACTAAAGGCATCAGACCTAACATATATTTGCTCCATAACATAAATCAGTTTAGCAACTTAAAAGATCGTGAGTAGAAGAAATACGCTGATCTAATTGATTTTTATACTTGTGTTCATCATTTGGTCTAGCTTAGCCAGTGGTCATTTGATGTGCTTTCCAAAATGGACTGTTCAACCATCTTTGTTCTTGCTTATATAATGAATATCTTCGATTTTCATAGATTCTAATAATATTATGAGTTTCAGCTAAATAATGTTGATGAGCATCCTTATTTTGATCATATTGTACAATCGTTTCTGCTGCTTTCATTGCGGTATAAATTGCATTAAACAAACCTTGCCCTGCGATAGGATCAAATGCCAATAAAGCATCACCGCAAGCAATCCAGCCTTCCCCTAAACCCTGCTTTAACCAAACACTACGTACATCATGACAACAGATATTTTTTCCAAATTCTAATTTACCAAAAAGCTCAGGTATGATCGCATTGGTTTTAATTATTTCATCCCAGTGTATAGGATAGTTGTGAAGTGCTGCTGCGGTTTTGGGGATTGTGTGATAGCCAAGAACCCATTTTTGTTCTGAAATTTTCCCTGCATATAACCATCCATTTTTATGTGATGAAATGATGGTTTTACTGAGTGAAATACTTTTCTCTGGTTTAAATGTTCGATACAGCGCAACCAATGGTACACCACGATGGCGCTGAATACCGAGTAGACGGATGATTTTTGCGCTGCGGCCTGTTGCATCAACAATCCATTTTGTTGCAATGGATTTGCCACATTCCAATTGAATGTTCCAAATATTACGATCTTTTTTTAAATCCAAAATGTTTGCACTAAATTTTACTATTCCCTCAACATGAGCATGCTGCGCTAAAAGCATATCGAATTTCTGCCGATCAATCCGAAGTCCAAACCCATAGGGATCATGTAAGGCATCAGAAATGATGGGGGACTCGCTTCCCCAAAAAGACATATTTCCACCGACACGAGGTGAATAGTAGCCATTGGCATGCTGCTCTGTTTGTAAATGCTTAATGATTGATTGAAGGCCGAGTTTGGTTAATAAACGAATTGCTGATCCGGGGAGTGTTTCACCAAATTTATGTACCTTATGGCTTGGGTTATCAATGGTGCACACCGATAACCCAGCCAAAGCAAGTTGTCTTGCCGCTATAAGTCCAGCAGGCCCATGACCTGCGATACAAACATCTACCTTTAAGTTATTCATTTAGCGTTTTTGTACACGGACAGAGCGGAATGCCAATAACTGTTCATGACTTGCCCAGCCTGCTTTTTCTAAGTCAGTAAGTGGTTCAACCTTACTTTCTAACAAGTTGGTTGCATGTTCGGCAGCCGTTTTTAATTGACCAGCAATCAGTGTTTCAACATAGATATATTCAGGAATATCTGGATCGTCCTTTACACCTGCACGGACTTCAACAATACCAAGTTCATTAAATTGAGCAATCATACGCTTCATCACTTCGGCAGTATCTGCATTTTGGATTGCGCGTAGCCAACTGTGGCGTTGATTAAAGGCGGCGATACGTTCTTCTCTCGATAGGTCGGGATTTATAACTTTTTGATAGTCTTGTTCCGTGAGAACGTGGTTTGGAACACGGGCTGCCCAAAATGTTGGAAGATAGGGATCGAAATCTGGATCGTATCCAGAGCGGCAGAATGCAGTATCTCCTTGCCATGGGACTGCCATCCAGCGGGTAATACTGCCTGCGACTTGAGCATATAAGGGGCCATCAACTTGCTGAACTTTGATGGGGGTCATTGTTGAGCCATAGTCTGGTTCGGGATTTGTAGCTGCACGTAATCTGATTCTGAATGGTGAACTATACATACTGGCATGACGCATCGGCCATGTCATTTCACAACCGGGATGAAAGGTATCTGCCAGACAATAATGCAAGGCTGCCTGATCTAATGTATGAGGTTGATCTTGTAATGGAACTTGATCTAAAGATGAAGGAGGTTTAATTTCTTCATTAGACCAGTCATCGATAAAATTTCCGTCCACCCAGTTTCGGAGTAGACCTTCTTGTAAACCCGTCATAGTGAGCATATTGCCGGGCCCATTTTCTGGAAAGCTTCCAAACGCATCACCATAAATCCAAGGCCAAATATGTGGCCATTGTACTGGCTCAGCTACGCTAGGTTTGGATGGTCTGAAACTATGCAAGATGGCACGGCGTAATTCACTATATGGATCAGCCAAATTTTTATTCTTTGATTGGAATGAAAGTTTAGCCAGCAGTGCAGGGTTATTAAAATCCATTGGACAGCCTTTGCCAAAGTAGGCTGCAAAACCTTTATTTACCCACTGTAAACCGCCTAGACGTTTCAGGAGTGGCCAAATGTCCTTAGTAAAGGATGGCTTTTCAGGCATCACCATCCAACCTGCATTGACGTAGACATCGCACATAAGGTCGTACATGGTTCGCCAGCTCACAACATCTGGTGCGTAGTTGGGTGGAGCAACAACAACCCACGCAGATTCAACGGGTATCTCGATTCCATTTATGGAAACTGTTGCAGTGACTGGGCCATCGGATGTGTCATCATACCAATCATCAGCATTATTAAAGCTTGGCGGATGGTCTGGATCATAAACAGGTGCATGAGTTGGAGATGCTGATTTACCATGCCCACCTAAAAATAATAAATGTCCATTTTCATCTGTTTGAATTTCACCTAAAGGCACAGTCACAGCCTGTTCCGCTGCTGCTTGGAAAGTTCCAGTATCAAAACGATGTTCAGCACCACCCGAAACATTACGACCAAAAATACTACGTGGGCCTGGATCAATGGCTAATTTATGTCGATTGGCTGGTTTGACTTTGGGATTACGTAGCGTGAACGCATTATCAGGAGCATTGACGGCTTCTGGTATGTCCAGTGCATACTGAAATTGATACCATTCAGCTTTACGGTTGGCAACATGGACAGTCCAGACAATATCTGCATTGTCTGGATTCAGCTCACGGACTACGTCGCCAGCAGCATTGTAGCCATAGATACGGAATCGAGCTGCTTGCCTTTTGATTGCACCAGTCTTATCTCGATAGCTATTGGGCTGCTGGGTTGGGTCTGTTGGAGCATCAACAAGCTCTGGTCCAATAAAAAACTCATTTTCACTGTCACCTACGCGAGCGACCCCAATTGCAGGATGGATTGCTGCACGAACAATCTTGGTATCGATACACGCTGCTGGGGAAATAACAGGACGAGGAGTATCAGGTTCACCTAGAGGTACACCATTTACATTACGGCGTAACTCAGCCGAAGCTGAGTAAACAACACGTCTAGCATCTGCGATAGAACCGACAGGAGCATGTTCAGCAGTGACACGCCAAATATTCATTGCTAAGTTTTCACCATATTCGGCTTGCCCGCGAGCTGAAATATCTTGAATGGGTATGATGATGTCGGCAACGTGAATAGGTGGGCTTAAATCTTCTGGCCAGACGACAGTTGCTTCGTCTAATGGCATACGTTCAGGATCTGTTCTGAGTTGGATCATGAAGCGGAATCGTGCTTCAGAGACTTTTAATCTCGAGATTAAGTCGTTGGCTAAATAAGAAGGGTCATTAGGCGAATGGTTCGGTGGGTCAAGATAAAAAACAGGTTCTAGTTTATATTTTACATACTCATTTGGACCAAATTGAAAGGGTAAACCACTCCAGTAAGCGGAAGCTAAAACACTGGCTACGGGTTTTGCCATTGCATCCAGTAATTCTGAGGTTTTTGGATGAGCTTTTAGATAAGGATCATAATCACCATCGACCACACCAGCTTTGGTAAATTCACACATATCTTTTGCAGTGTCGACAAAAAAAGCATCAAAATTCTGCATCAAGAAATCAAAGGTACTCGCATCAGGGTTACCGAGTATTTTTTTTCCCTCAACATCAAATAGTTTGATCCCGATACCAAGGGTAGATTTGAAGTCCGTATTTGTTGGTGTGGTGTCAGATGAGAAGCGAACCCAGGTCGGGTAACTTTTGCCTAAATTTGAAAATAATCCGACACGGAACTTCTCGGGTAAATCATCACGGATAATGAATTCAGCAGCAGCTACCCCGTGTGGTTTAAGAAATACTGGTCGCATGGCAGGGCATTGACCTTTGCGAATTCTCCCAGCTTGTACCATGTCCACAAACATGGCTTTCAAAGATTCAATCGGGTCTTTTGTACAATCAACACATGGCGTATTGCTGGGCGAATCTGATTTTAAGTGATCCATTTTTTGTCCTTATTATTTTAAAGTGTTTTTATTTTCATCGTTTATGAAATTATAGAAAATATTGTGGGTGGTCAATATGTATGCAATGGAATAAATAAAATAATTCCATATTCTGTTTTAATTAAATTGTTTTTTAAGTTTTTTTATTAAGAATATTTTATTGAAAATAAACAGTGGGTAGTTTTTTTGAATTAATTTTTTAATAAAATCTAAATAAAGCCGAGTATTTGTTAAGTGTTTTTATGATTGGAACAATGTGAACTAATAATTTAAATGTTAATTAGTTCACATATTGATGTATATTTTAGTAACTAGTAGTAACTAGTAGTAACTTGCGATAATAACAGCATTCTTTTTATCTGGTAGCTGTTCGAAGCTAATGTCGGTGGTTGTATTTTTTTGTGTATGAGTGCTTAAGTCACTGAGAGAAATTGATTGAGAATCAATCTTATCTCTGATTTGATTCAACTGCTGACAATCACTAGTGTTATGCTGCTGAGAGCAAGTATCTTCTACTATACTTCCATTCATTTGGATTGTGCTTGCAGAATAACCCACCGAAGCAAATGCCATTAATGATAAAAGTAGGGCAGATTTATAGATATTGTTATACATGTTTATTGCCTTTTATATGATGTATTAAGTATTAATTAACATAAGTATTATTATTAAGGCAATATTAAAATTAAATATTGATTAAATAGTTATTTAAAGTGTGATGTATTTAAAATTTTGCTTTTAAATTGATAATTAATATGTTTATTTGAGTTTGTTAATTGTGTCACATATTTTTGTTTTAATGCGAATTTAAAAACCTGACCTGTCTGGTGTACATTATATGGTCGCTGTAACATATTTTTAAAATTCAAATATGGAACTTAGGTATATCATTACTCTTGAGAAATTATGTTATTACTGTTTTTGTAAGACAAAAAAGCCTAATCGTCGATTAGGCTTTTTGACTCTAACTGGGTTAAATCACATTGCCACAGATGTCTGTTGTACCTTGAGGGTAGCTGAATTGTAGAGCGTTGCGGTCAGTGATCAGCTCAGATGATAGCTCTTGCCCATCTAAATGATTGGAATATATAGAAACTCCGCTATTAATGTTAAAACTAAGATTTTCAAGTGCTGCAGGTAGGGTAGATTGATAGCCTTGATCAGCACCATTGAAGATAAATCCAACCTGTTTTGTTAGCTGGTTGATATAGATACCTAAACGTTGATAATTATCTGTATTACTGGTCACTTTTGTATTCTTGTAATGACCAACTGTCGTAGGTCCAGTACCATCACTAAGTTGATATCTTAATGAATAGAATAATGCAGCTGGATTTTCTCCAAAGTCTGGATCATGAGTTCCAGACTGAAAGCCAAAATCTGAGTGAATTGCATATCCATTATCAGTCATGCCTCTAATCCAGAATGAAGATGTATATGAGGAATCGCCTGTAGGAGGTGGAGTTGGAATTTTTACCTGCATTTCAAATGCAATAATACCTGTCGTAGGTAGAGGAAAATCACCATTATTGTTTGTTGGTTCTAATGCAGCTTTACTGGTTGCGGTGTAGCTGGTGTGGGCTTCTTCTTCAATAGGAGTTGATTTCACTGTAAATCCAAATTTTTGACCATTGATTTCAGGAAATTGAGTGGCTGAAGTGTATCCTGGGTTTTGTAGGTTCCAAGCATCATAATCTTGCTGTGTTGCATCGAAGTTATATTGGCATGTTTGTGCTTGGCTAAAACTACGCAAGTTAAAGTTGCTGGATGTTGTTACTGTTGATTGAGCATTGGAATTATCTTGTGAACTATTTTGATTTTCTCCACAGCCAACTAGGGCTAGGCTAAGTGCAAATATGCTCAGTTTTTTCATTGATTGTTCCTCTGGTGTGTTATTTACGGTTTTTATCAAAAATTAAGTGTGAGAAGTTTTGAAGTTATTAATTTTTAAATTAATAACTTAATTATATTTTTTAAGGTTTTTATAAAAAAAGACCTCTCGTTTGGGAAGAGGTCTTATAAAAAGTTTAATCGTATTGAATGGTTACGGTTGCCATCGCACGGACAGTACCCGCAGTAACATTGGTTGCTGTTTGATAATAACGGGCAGACAGCGGGATATTGTATTGTACAGTTTGGTTTGAGTTGACTGTACCAACATCCAACTTGTCACCTTTGCGGATCACTTGATTTTTATTTTGATATTTCCAAAGAAGTTGTACACCAACACCATTGGCTTTGGTTGAGTTTGGTGCTGTATTGGACATTACTTGGTTGTTGGTACCGTCTTGTGGAAAATCAAAATCTAAACTGATTTGGTTCTTTTCTTCATATCCCGTTGGGTTTTTCCCACCATTACATAAGATATTTAAGTCGAAGGCTTGCTCACCTTGGGTTGAACCAACACCACTAAAGCCTGTTTTCATCACAGTAGGAAGTTGAACCACTTTATTAATATTGCCCTGTAGTTCACAAGAGGAAGAGGCAATGGTAATGGCATTGCCATACACCGTACTTGTTAACCAAGGCGTAACTCCGTATCCGCTAGCATGGTAGGCACTATATCGACCAGGGACTAGAGCACCAGATCCAGTTTGGTTTGCTGTTTTAATAATTTCAACAACAAAATAACCATTTGCAAGTGTATATCTCGTATTTCTTTGTGTTGATGCTCGATATGGATAATATCCAGAGAAATTTGTCGCATTCTCAGCTTCACGATAAAGGCGAATCCCAATACCTTCAATATTAGTAGAATAGATGTTATTCCCTAAAGGACTCAGAGCATAACTTTGAGAAAGATTTGCTTCTAAAGTTCCTCCGTTTCTATCACACCAATAGGTTGAACCATTAGGAGTAATAGGGAAAGTAGCTTTACGCAAAATTTTACCAACCTCATCCGTTGGTCTCACAACGACACGACCCACAGCCATTGAGATATCGACTGTTTTAAATTCTTTACCCCTGTCTATTTCTGGAGTACAAGCAGCATTTGCTTCAGTATAGATACCGAGACCTGCGGTAAGCAAAACACTGTTTAAGAGTAATTTTTTCATTTGCATACTGCCTCAGTCATGATTATGCTTTGTTGGTCGCTAGAAATTTGTGCTGTAACATCATAACTGAAGTGGCACTGTTCATTGGCTTCTTCACCCCATTTTACATACAAATCACCTTTTGGCTCTTGCGTACGTAAATACACCATGCTGCCTTGTGCAACAATACCAACAGACTCATCTTTGGTGTTAAAGACTTGTGCAGCGAACGGTAAGCTTTCACCCGTTGCTGTTTTGGTGTTGATGTAGATGGCATAGCCTTTCTTAGTTGAGAAATCAACTTTAGCAATCGCGCCAGCAAAAGGCGCAATACGTTGGCTGGTTTCTTCTAATTCAACATTGGTCGACATTTCTTGTGGGTCAAGTGTGATGTCATTTAGACGGTATGGTGTTACATAAGGAATCACAGCATAACCAGATTTATTTACACTCAGACCGGTCGTATTATTAACTTTGGCGCCTGCCGCATCTGGGGCATAGACCAATACCATGGTTTGACCTTGTTCTGGGCCAAACAGGATGCCTTTATCATGTGCAACAATACTACCGCTCATACTAACCATTGCTTGTTGATATGAATCAGCGATACTATAAGAACCACCTACTGTCGCAAAGTTGGTACGATAGCGGCTGTTAACGTTAAAGCTCGGATTCTGTCTGTCTTGATGAGATACAGAAGCGCCGTAGTTAAAGCGATCACCGACCATACCGCTCATACCCACTGTGCGGTTGTTTTCAGATACGTTTGCGTTGACATTGACAGAGCTCTTTCTGAAATTCATTGGGAACGAAAGAGTCATCAAATATTCAGTATCACGGGTTTGATTATTTGAACCATATTCGATTTGACGATTGGTCGCAGAAAGGCCATAGGTTAAGCCATGGTAGTTATTGCTATAACCTACTTGGTATTGGCGACTGGTCTCATTACGGTTCCAGTAATCGTTCCATGAACCGACCATATAAATATTACCCCAACCCTCAGGTAAACCTTGGTTCAAGGTAATTTGGAATTCACTACGCTGTTTGCCCACAGCAAAAGTATTCACACCTTTATCTTCAAGATCACGAATAAGTAGGGCATCACGTAACTTATAATAGTTTTCTGTCGAATAACGATATGCTGCCAAAGTTAAGTTGGTATTGGTTGGTGAAATAAGTTTGCTATAACTTAGACGGAAACTTTGTCCAGATTGCGAACCTTGCTTATCAAAGTCAGTATTTGATTGGGTAACGTCAAAAGATACCGCACCAATAGGCGTTGCAACGGCAGCACCTAATAATAGGGCACTGTAGTCTTCAGCCAATTGAAAGCCAGTATAGCCCGTCAAATAGTTGTTAATACCACGTTGGTATTTACCCTGCGTGACCCAAGGTGTTAAATCAATATCACGGTCGCGGAATTCACCTGCAGTGACTGAGTAACGGCTTAATCCAGGACGTAGCATTTGCACGACAGATGCATAAGGAACGGCAAGCTTCTGAATTTCACCATTCGATTCAATAATCGAAACTTCAAGCTCACCACCAAACCCTGTAGGGTAGAGATCATTAATTTCAAAGCTACCCGGTGCAACCGTAGTTTGGTAAATCAATTGACCTTGTTGGCGAACTTCTACTTTCGCATTGGTTTTTGCATTACCACGAATACGGGGTGCATAGCCGAGCATACTATTTGGCAACATGCGATCATCGCTAGAAAAATCTAAACCGCGGTAACCGAATGAGTCAAATAACTCACCATTGGTAAAGCTATCGCCTAAGGTTAAAACGCCACGATATTGAGGAAAAGCACGCTGTAAATAGGTACTGGTAGACTCATAGTTTGATTTCTTTTTGTTATTTTGATCTAGCTCACTTTGAGCACCATCTTGCCATTGCCACTGACCGTTGTGGCGTAATTGCCAGCCAGCAATGTTTGCACCAGCAGTAATCGCCATAAAGGCATTGGTGGTTTCTTTATTGTCATTTAAGCGATTAAAGGTTTTGTAGGCACTACCGCTATAAGATAAAAATCCAGCATTAACTCCACGATCCCAAATACTTGGATCAACATAGCCTTGCGCATTTTTTTGTAATGCAATTTGTGGAATCGAAATATCGACACGCAGGCGTGAGGTATCGAAATCATAAAATGCATTTTCGATCCATTCTTCGATTTTGTAACAACCATTCGGCGCAGCAGATTCTGTACGGTTAACCAGAACTTCTTGTTTTACGCCGTATTCAAGCAATGAGCTTGAAGTGAAACAGGTAAAGGCATTTTGGTTTTGTTCTGCCGAACGAAACATCATTCTTCTTTTGCCGAACCAGTTACCATTGATATAAACATCAACGTTATATTCCCCAGGTAAAACGGGGTTCCCATATTTAAAACGAGAAATATCTACTTTTTGGGCGTCACCGATTAAAAAAACAGAGTCAAATTCTGCTTCCATTGGTGCAGCTTTTTCTGCTGTCTGTTCTACTGCATAAACAGCCATAGGCATCGTGATTGTGACTACCCCAGAAGTAAGGTAATAACAGATACGACGCTTCAAGAATTTAGCTGTTGCATTTTTCTTTGACATAATCGGTTCGCCTATTCAATGATAGGTACAAAATCATTTATTGATTGGAAATAAATTTGTTTGTTATTAAAGCTTGATCTGGTGTTCGATACGACCACCGTAATCATTGATGCTTACATAGCTCAATTTTTCAGTACTCCCAGTTTTCAATTGGATTTTGTCCTCTGAAAAAGGTGAGAGCATTAGACCTTTAGGCAGTAGGTCAACTGGCTTTCCTGCATTTTGTTGGTACACCGCAGTCATGGTGACGTGAAATGGTGTTGGATTTTTTACGATTAAAGTTTGTCCGCTTTTCGCCCATTGTAATTTTTCACCAGCGAGATTGGCATCAGCTTTGATGCTGGCTGGACGATAGAAAAACTTAATGCGTGAACGAATTGCGAGCTGTAAAAAATTATCAGGAATAGCATCTTTACTGTTTGCGGTTGGTCTTGGTGGAATATCCAAAACATTCAACCAAAAAACAGTTTCTTGTTTTTGATTTAACTGAGCCGCATTGGGTAATGCAGTAATACGAAGCGATTGGCTCTTCGTTGGGTCTACACGCGAAATAGGAGGGGTAATCATAAACGGAACTTTAGACTGATCCGGTGTACTTTTAGCATCACCTTCATCAATCCATGCTTGAACAAGCGATGGCTTAGAACCATTGTTACTGACTTGCAAAGTCACTTCACGAGCGTCAGATGGATAAATAACGCGAGTTCCATGCAAAATAATTTCCGCATGTGTATGACTTGCGATCAAAGCCGACGACATCGTTAAACCAAGCAAAAAATTGTAACCGTTCAGTGCCATTTAAATTTTCTCTATGATTGCGTGAAGTGTACAACTGCGAATTCCTAGAAATCTAGAAATTCGCAAAGTTTATCAATAGATTATTGATAAATAATAGTGTACTGAACTGAAGTGTTTACTTCACCAGCAGTAGACGCGCCAGTTGCATAGTATTCAGCATAGTAGTTAAGGTCAGCAGTACCGCCTTCTACAACGTCAACCCATTGCGAGTTAGCTTGAGCACCGTTGCTACCAGCAGCAAGAACTGGGATTACTTGGTTGTTGTTACCTAATAATTGAACATCAACGTTTTTAGCGCCACCAGCGTTTTGGTTAAGTAAACGGCCAGTATTGAAATCAACAGTCGCACCTGGTTCGAAGTAAGTTGCAACTTTACCTTCTGAACAGTTACCCAAGTTGATTTGGAATGGAGTACGACCAGCAACATCACCTGCGTTAGCAAGAGTTTGTTTAGAAACAGTTGGAAGTGTTACTGTAAAGTCTTTACCAGCTGGAGTCACGATGTCACAAGTTTTGTCTGTTACTAGACCATTAATTGTAATCGTTCCGTCAGCAGCTTGAGCGTTAGCAATACCTACAACTGAAAGAGCAGCGATCAAAGCAAGTTTTTTCATAATAATTTCTCGAACACATCGGCTAAAAGTTTGAATTAAAATTACTTCTCAGTTGGATTTTTGCGCTGAACAAGTAATGTGCGAAATATATATCACTAGGTTTTATAAATGCAAACTGCATCACATTTTTATGGTGTATTTCGATCTAAAATTCCGATCATAAATAAGTTATTGATATAAAGTATTTTTATTTCTGGTAAAAACAGATTTTTTAGCCTGTTTGTTTAATATTGCTTAAGACTGATTGTTTTTCCTTTCATAAAAAAGGCCTATTTGAATATTTTTTGATCAAAAAATAAAGGAATTCACATTTTTTTGTGATCTGTATTGCAAAAATAAAAAAATAATTTAGATGAATAATCAAGTTTTTAGCGTGATTATTAAGTTTATTAACAAAAAGCTCAAAGTTCTTTTAAGAATCTTTTAAGGTTAAATCCTTAGTTTTTTAGTCATGATTAGATGAAAAAAACACCGTAAAGGAGCTTTCAATGAACATGCTTTATACCCACAAACCAAACTACTATTTCTTCGCACACAAGTTTGTTTTATTCCTAGAAAGTTATTTAAAAAGCCATGCTACGGAACAGCAAACAAGCTTTAATCTGCAGACGATTTATGATTTATTCAGTCATGATCGTGCCTCTAGTACAACCAATTTAGAAGGTATTTTAAATATTGCAGATGAATATGTGCTTGAAACAGATGAGGGTCAGCAGTCATTGATTCAGTCTTATCATGTTCATTTAGATAACCATGTGCTGACTTTAGAATTTAATGCCAAAGCAGTTGCAAGCTTAAAAGCGGGCCAAAATATCCTGAGTCCACAAGCGGCTTAAGCAATTCAAAACATATTTCAAGTTAATACACTTAGTGAGTAATGTCCTTTACTAAGTGTTTTTTTAACAAGCTGCACGAAGCTTATCTATCCGTTATGATGGAAAGATCAGGTGAAGATAACATAGTGCTATGAGTAAGGACTTTAAATCAGAAACATATACTGTTGATGAGCGTATTGCTGATACGATTGCATGGTTGATGCAACATCAAGACATTTTTGATTCATTTCATTTTGATGTGCATAGCCAAGAATTGTCAGTAACCCATGCAGCAGGTGTTGATATCATCCGTGTTGGAATGTTTTTAAATGCCAAATACGGCATTCTGGTGACATCAATTTAATCATAAATAAAAAAGCCTTGTCATCTGACAAGGCTTTTTTATTTATGCACTCATGGCATCGACGGAGAGCTCTGCAACCGTTGGTTTCGGTTTTTCCGCAGTTAAACCTAATTTGGCAAACAAGACCTGATCTTTGCCTTCACCCGCATTTGGCGTCGTAAGTAATTTATCACCAGAGAAGAGTGAGTTCGCACCCGCCATAAAGGCAAGCGCTTGGTCAGAATCACTTAATGATTCACGACCAGCAGAGAGGCGAACATAGCTGTGTGGCATGATAATACGTGCAACAGCAATGGTACGGATCCATTCAGTCACATCAAGTTTTTCTACATCAGCCAAAGGTGTACCTTCAATTGGAACCAGCATGTTAATTGGCACAGATTCAGGATGTACTGGCATGGTTGCAAGTTCATGTAATAAACCGATACGGTCATTACGGCTTTCACCTAAGCCAACAATACCGCCACTACATACTTTCATGCCTGCTTGACGCACATGATCTAAAGTATCCAAGCGGTCGTCAAAAGTACGTGTGCTGATGATATGAGAATAGTATTCACGAGAAGTGTCTAGGTTATGGTTGTAATAGTCTAGACCTGCATCTTTTAAGCGTTCCGCTTGAGATTGGTTGAGCATACCTAAAGTCATACAGGTCTCTAGGCCCAATGCTTTCACTTCACGTACCATTTCTAGCACATAAGGCATATCACGCTCATGCGGGTTACGCCAAGCAGCACCCATACAGAAACGCGATGAACCAGATTCTTTTGCTGCAAGTGCTTCACGAATAACTTTATCAACGGCAATACGTTTTTCTGCTTCTAACTTAGAGTCGTAACGAGCAGATTGTGAGCAATACTTACAGTCTTCAGGGCATTTACCTGTTTTGATTGAAAGTAGCGTGCTGACCTGAATCGCATTTGCTTGGAAATGCTGACGATGAACGCCTTGTGCTTGAAATACTAAGTCTAAAAAGGGTTGGTCATATAAAGCTTGGATTTCATCACGAGTCCAGTCATTACGTAAAGTCATTGTTATATCCATGATGATTGATTACAGACATTGAGATTCATCATACAGAAATCGTGCCAAAGCCAAAGGGCAAAAAACACCATTTTTCTATTCAGTGTACTTTTATTTGCTGCAATTGCTGTTGAATTGCCCAATCAATATGTACATTGACGATCTCATCGTGCAGCGTTTTTGCATCTTGCAATTGCGTCACGATCTCAGCCGAGTATGGAGCATTTCCTAGACCGATTGCAATATTGCGCTTAAAGGATTGGTAGCCTGTACGGCGGATTGGGCTGCCTTCTGTATTGGCTAAGAACGTTGCTTCATCCCATTGCCAAATCTCTAATAAGCTGATGTCATCTAAGCTATGTCTTGGATCAAAATCTGGAATAGACGCTTTTTTAGCAAAGCTATTCCAAGGGCAAATCAACTGGCAATCATCACAGCCAAAGATACGGTTGCCAATACCTGAGCGTAATTCTTCAGGAATAATACCTTTATATTCAATGGTTAGATAAGCAATACACTTTCTGGCGTCCAGCATATACGGTTCAACAATCGCCTGTGTTGGGCAAATATCAATACAGGCAGTACATGAACCGCAATGTGCAGTCGCAGGTTGGTCAAAAGGCAGTTCTAGAGAAGTAAACAGTTCTCCTAAAACGAAAAAAGAGCCCGATTTTTTATGAATCAATAAGGTGTGCTTACCCGTCCATCCCATACCTGCACTTTCAGCCAGCGATTTTTCAAAAATAGGGGCAGAATCAGCAAAGGGGCGTGATTCAAAATCACCGACTTTTTCCTTAATACGGGTCGCTAAGGTTTTAAGACGTCCACGCATGACTTTATGATAGTCACGACCTCGTGCATAACGCGCAATAATGGCAGAATTTGGTTGAAATGGTACATAACGGGGCTTGGGTGATGCCACAAGATAGTTCATTCGCACACAAATAATGCTTTTTGTACCAGGAACGAGCAAGGTTGGGTCAGCCCGCTTGTCTAAGTTTTCTTCTAAATAGTGCATATCTGCATGATAACCACGTTCTAAATATTCTTTAAAACGTGGCATTTGATCTTGAGCATCTGGTTTGGCAATGACACAATCAGCAAAGCCCAAGTCTAATGCCTGTGCTTTGATCCAGTCTTTTAATGCTTGAGGGTCAAGTTGTTGCAACTTGATTTTATCAGGCGTTTTCTGAGACTGTGTTTGAGATGGTGTGCTTGAAGCCATAAAACGATAATAAGGAGAAAAACATGCAAGCTGTAGTTTACCATAGCCGAAGTATCCAAGCATGGGAGCAGTGTTGGTTTGCTCAGCAAAACTCATCTTTAGGGCTCATGCAGCAAGCGGCTTGGACAATTACACAACAGTTAATGCAACAATTTCAGCAAAATAAAACTCAAAAGATCGCAGTTTGGTGCGGGCAGGGTAATAATGCGGGTGATGGCTATTATATTGCTGCGTTTCTTAAGCAATACGGATTTAGCATTACGGTATTTGCAACAGAACTCGGACAATCCGTGGATTTAAAACAAGCCGCAGATTTTGCCCAGTCTCATCAAGTCGATATTCAAAGTGTTGATTATCTTTTATCTGAAAATGCTGTCCATCAAGAACTGCCCACTTTTGATTGTCATATTGATGCTTTATTTGGCATTGGTCTCAACCGAATGCTAGATCCAAACTGGCAAGAAATTATTCAATTGTATAATGCACAAACAGGCTTAAAAGTCTCAATCGATATTCCTAGTGGTTTACAGGCCAATACAGGACAAGCTTTGCCTTGCGCAGTACAAGCCGATCAAACCTTTACGATCTTAGGCTACAAAGCAGGTTTGTTTACGGGTCAAGCTAAGCAATATGTGGGGAAACTACATTTGCTGAGTTTGATTCCGATTGACCAAGAATTAAAACCACTTGCTTATCTGTCACCTGAAAAAATCGTTTTACCCAAGCGTCAAGCCTTTGGACACAAAGGTAATTATGGGCATGTGCTTGTTGTTGGTGGTCATGCAGACATGGGCGGTGCAGTGATTATGGCGGCTGAAGCGGCGTTTCATGCAGGAGCTGGTAAAGTCAGTGTCATTTGTCATGTAAAACATCATCAAGCCATTTTGGCACGTTCACCAAATATTATGGTGCGAGACATTAATGCCTTAGATCAGCAAGCCATTCAGCAGCTATTAATGCAAGTGGATGCAGTCTGTTTTGGTATGGGCTTAGGTCGAGATGAATGGGCAGAGCAAATATATTTACAATGGTTTGATTTACTCAAGCTAAACTCACATTTAGAGGTTGTACTTGATGCAGATGGCTTGTGGTTTCTGGCCAAGCATCCGCAACAATTAAACCAGCATCTCTATGCAACGCCACATTCAGGTGAGGCAGCAACACTCTTGGGGTGTACTGCTGCGGATATAGAACAAGACCGTATCGCTGCCATTCAACAGTTACAACAAAAATATGCAGGGAAATGGGTGTTGAAAGGTGCAGGTAGTTTAATTTTAGAAGAACAATTATTTATTTGTACGCAGGGTAATGCTGGAATGGGAACTGGAGGAATGGGAGATGTGCTGGCAGGTATGATTGCCAGTTTAAAAGCTCAATTTCATCAACAGATTGCATTGCATGAGATCGTCAGCCTACATGCACAGGCAGGCGATCTGCTGGCTGAAAAGGGTATGAGGGGATTACAAGCGCATGACATGGCAAAAATGATATATAAAGTCGTGAATCAAAAGGTTTAACGGCGTCTGCTACTCGAACGGCTACGGCCGCGTGCCATACCACCTAAAGCATTGAGTACTGCCATTTTACTCATACTACCTGACGCATGAGCATGACAAATTGCTGCGGCAAGCGCATCTGCTGCATCCGCTTGAGGTTGGATGGTTAAATTAAGCAAACGCATCACCATGAGCTGAACTTGTTCTTTTTCTGCTGCGCCGTAACCGACAACAGACTGCTTGATTTGACGTGCTGTGTATTCTGCGACTTGTAAATCTAGATTCACCAGTGCAGCAATTGCCGCACCACGGGCCTGACCGAGCTTAAGAGCCGAATCGGGGTTTTGTGCCATGAATACTTGTTCGACCGCTGCTTCTGTTGGACCATGAAATTTAACGATACGTTCGACACCCGCAAAAATACGTTTCAAACGTTCAGGCATTTCTTGTGTTTCAGTACGAATGGTTCCTGCATCAACAAACCGCAGCTTATTGCCATCTTTTTCGATAATTCCATAACCTGTTAAGCGTGAACCAGGGTCAATACCAATAATTAATGACATGCAGCACTATATAAATGAAAGGGTGATGATATTGTTACATAATGGGCTTTTTACTGCATAATATTTTTGTAGAATTTTGAATTATAAAGAAATAGTTGTTTTATTGAACGAATCTTAATTGATTTATTGAATATCTGAAAATTGAGAACTCATTTGCAAGATTAACTCAGGCCCATTGAATAAGAGTGAGTTTTGATCACTTTGTGTGTAATTTAGACATTAATTGATAAATTAAGCGATTTTTATAAAAATAATTTGCATTGTGGGGAAGATGTGCGTATAAAGCTAACTCGTCGGTGCGGGATGGAGCAGTCTGGTAGCTCGTCGGGCTCATAACCCGAAGGTCGTTGGTTCAAATCCAGCTCCCGCTACCAACCGAATTAAATTAGTTATGCTCTGTGATGTATTTAAGGTTACTGTCTAAAAAGAATAGACAGTAATAAAGTTAGCTGAAATAACCCTAAATAAAGCTAAAAATTATTAGATTCTAGAAATGTAGCTATCCTCTCTCATCTATCTAGTGTTATAGTAAATCAAAATCGATCACTTGAGCTCAGAAATGAGTGATTTTGTGTTGAAAATTATTAATGAATGGCGTGTAGCCAAAGCCAGTAATGGCAATGAAATTTGTGTGAGAATCATCCCTTTAAAGCGTCAGCAAAATACGCTGAATGGTTTTAAATGGGTAGAAGTAGGAAAGAAGATCCTGTTGGAATCAGGTCAAGAAATTGACTTTAATTTGGACGGGAAAAGCTTTTATACCGATGTTAATCAACTTTATCGATTGACATAAATGGTTCACATACTTGTAGTATCTATTCAATAAGGATAGATTGTATTAAATCATGATGTAAAAATTTTGATTTAATTCATAAATGAACAAAGTTTAAAAGGTTTAAAGGTATGTCTGATACAGTTACTGGTACTGTTAAGTGGTTCAACGAAACTAAAGGTTTTGGTTTTATTCAAGCTGACTCTGGCGAAGATGTTTTTGCTCATTTCAGCGAAATCCAAAGCAAGGGCTTCAAAGTATTGAATGAAGGCCAACGCGTTTCGTTTGTTCTTGGTCAAGGTAAAAAAGGCCCACAAGCAACTCTAATTACTGTTATCTAATTACTTTAGACCAGTGAAAAAAAAGCTCACAACAGTGGGCTTTTTTTGTGGCTAAAACAATTTGAACTGAGTGAAGATAGCGAATATTTGAGAGTAAAAGAAAATGAAATAATATGTTAAAAATTTATATAAAAATCATAATTTAGAATTTAGATGAAAATATTTAAATTTAAGTGTATGAAAATTAATTAGAAAAATTATTTTCTGTTTATTCGTAGTCTTGAATAACCTGCGGAAAAAAGACGTAGGGAGTAGGATTGATAGATAGAGATTGCGTGAAAAATGTAAAGTCGTGTATAGTGAAAGCTAACTAGAAGAATAACGCTGTTGATTCAGAAAATCTTGCATCTCATATAGTTGTAGATAAACCTTTCGTTTTATCAGATTTCCTCTCAGAGTTTATGATTCCAAGTTGCTCGCTGCTAAGCGCCCCAAATTTTTTAAAATAGGTTTAAATATATGTCTAATACTGTGACTGGTACAGTTAAGTGGTTCAACGAAACTAAGGGTTTTGGCTTTATTCATGCAGACTCTGGACAAGACGTTTTTGCTCATTTCAGCGAAATCCAAAGCAGTGGTTTCAAAGTACTACATGAAGGTCAACGTGTGTCTTTTACAATTACTGAAGGTAAAAAAGGCCCTCAAGCAAGTGGTATTACTGTCGTTGCTTAAAACTAAGCGCGATATTTAAAAAAAAAGCTCACTTTGGTGGGCTTTTTTTATGTCTTGATGTAAAGCAGGCTCTTTTTTAAAATTATTTTGTATTAAGTGTCGATTTTTGTCATAAATTCACCATTTGGTTGAAGAATTGCACTAGCGAGATATACGACTTTTTGCTAATTTATTCCTATTGATTTGTTAGGCAAATTAATAAGTGTAGTACATTTAATGAGCGTTAAAGTTATGGAAAACTTGGAGCCGTATGCTCAAGGGTTTGAGCAAGAAGTTCATGTACATTGCAAGAGATCTTTAGGTACATTGTTATTCAGCTTTGTGGTATTGATTGCAACTAGCCTATAAGAGAGAAAAGCACCTTCGGGTGCTTTTTTAATTTCAATTATTGATTTTTATTGAATCACCTCATTTTTATCGTCGATGCTTGAAGATCTGGGCACATCAAATTTAATTGGTTTTCATAATCTGAGTATATTGATGGAATGTTCGGCTACGGATATACCTATCAAAATTATTGAAAGATTCTGGTTTTGTTACTCAATTTTTCTGCGATAAGCTGCTTGCATTAATCGGTAAAAAATTGTTTTAGGTGAATTTAGAATGTTTGGTGACATAGAGAAACCAGCGCATTTAGATGATGTTGTTTTTAAAGAAAGTAAAGCATATAAAAATTCGAGTGAGTGGAATTGGGTTAATCCGAAACACGGTCAATTTGATCATCCTGCAAACTATTATGAGAGTTCTTTAGAGGACTGGCATTGTTTTGATGCTTTATCAGCAGATCAAGAATGTGATGTTGTTGTGATCGGTGGTGGATTGTTAGGTGCCTCAACAGCATTGCATTTGGCTGAGCAGGGTGTTGATACGATTCTGGTTGAAAAGAATCGCATTGGCTCCGCAGCATCAGGTCGAAATGGTGGGCAGCTTACTCCAGGTTTGGCGCGTTGGGAAGCTGAGGAGATGATTAAGCGCTTTAGTTATGAAGATGCCAAGAGACTTTGGCATTTTACCTCTACGGAAGCAATGTCTTTAATTGATCAAATTGCTGAAAAGTATGCTGTAAATTTGGCACGTAAACGTGGACATATTACCGCTGCGGTACATGAGGGACATTTGATTGCCTTGACTCAAGGTGCAGATGCTCGGAAATATTTGGGTGAGGATCACACGAAAGTGGTGGGTGAGTATGAATTAAAAGAGTTGATCAAGTCCAACCTGTATAAAGGTGGTTTGGTCGATAACTTGGGTGGCCATATTCATCCATTGGCACTTAACCGTGCTTTGGCACATGGCTTCTGTAAGAATGGCGGGCGGGTGTTTGAACAAACGGAAGTATTGTCGATCGCTGAACAAGCTGATGGAGTTTATGTACAGACGGCATCGGGTGTGATTAAAGCACGTAAAAGTGTCGTGATTGCAGTACATCACAATGCATTTAAGTTACTCCCTGAAAAGAAACAAACAGCAATTCCATTTCATACTTATATTGCAGTTACGGCGCCATTAGACATGCCAATGACTGAATTATTACCGCACGATCATCCTGTCTACGATACGCAATTACAGATTGATTATTATCGTGGTGTTTCTAAGAATAGATTGCTTTTTGGTGGGCAAGGTACAGGCATAAGTTGGGCAGTAGGCAGAATGAATCAATATTTATTAGGCCGAATTAATAAAGTTTTTCCGCAGCTTGAAAATGTCGAAATGGACTTTTGCTGGAGTGGTGTCAGTGATTTGACTATGAATGGCGCAACTGATAATCGAAAATTTGGCAATAAATTTCCAATTTATGCGGTACATGGTTGGAGTGGGCATGGTGTGGCGCAAACCGTCCGTATAGGTAAAGCAATTGCAGATGATTTTTCAGCTAAGAACACCGATTATGCAATGCTCACTAAAATTCAGCACAACGATATTTTATTTGGTCGTTTATTGGCGCCCTTAGCGATTCCAATGTCAAAAGGTTGGTATGGTGTTACTGGAATGCTCAATCCTGGCAAAATGGTTTCGTTTTAATATTCGATTTTCTTCATTTCTAATAAAAAATGTCTCCACCCTGTGAGACATTTTTTATGTTTCTTAAGCTTGAAAGATGAGTGGTGTATAAATGACTTATTCGACTTCAATTTGTTCTATATATGAATAAATATAATATGTTAGGCTAAATAAAAAAGGATGAAGTCCATGGATATTATACAAGTTAAAGATTTTTCAGCGGCAACGGGGTACACGCAAGCTATTATGGCAATGGATGAGTGGGTGGATACACGACCTTACTTTTATATTATCAAAGAGCATTACTTGATTGATCAGGCTATTCGGTTGGAATACATCATTATTCAATAAGCGTATCTTTATTCTATTGGATAAGTTTGTGAGTGAAAAAGTATGGGTTACATCCTTATGCAGCCCATGCTTTTTCGCCTAAGTTCTTTTTGTTTCAAATCATAGACATAATAATCGACATTATTTTGTTATCTTTGCCTTTTCACTTTATCAGAATTCAAATTATGAAAAAGATCTTACTCTTAGGTGCAATTGTAGCCTCATTGGCGGCGTGTTCAGCAACACCAAATAAAGATATGACCCCGCCAAAAATTGGTATGGCGAACCCTGCAAGCAAATATTGCGTAGAGCAAGGTGGTCAGTTGGAAATTAAAAATGAAGCCAATGGTCAGGTTGGGTACTGTAAGTTACCAAATGGACAAGTAGTTGAAGAGTGGGAGTTGTTCCGCGCAAGTCAGCCAAAATGCCTAGCAGATGAAGCGACAAAGTTAATTGGTCAGTCTGGATTAAGCGAAGATCAAATCAAACAAAAAACTAAGTCTGAGATTGTTCGCAGTGTAGGACCAAATCAGCCTGTTACTATGGATTATCGTGAAAATCGTGTAACAGTAACGATTGATCCGCAGTCTAAGAAGATTATCCAAGCGACTTGTGGCTAATCGATAGAGATTATTGAGGCTCTCAATTAGATCAAATTTAATTGGGAGCTTTTTTATACAAGCTATCATATCAGACTTGATAAATTGAGAAATGTACCCATCAATTAGATTATTGAGTTTATTTTATTTGTTGTGTCAGGATTGATTCTTCAAGATTGCACAAGGTTTTAATTTTCGAGATTTGACATGAATCTACTTCTTATCGTGGTATTTGGCACAATTGCCGAAGTTTTAGTTTGGATTGGCGTGGGTGACCTCGTTGGAAGTATGTGGTATGTCTTTTTCTGGTTCATTATCGCATTCTTCATTGGCTTGAATATGGTTCGTTCAAGTACATCGAGCATCATGCCTCAATTGCAGCAAATGCAGATGACAGGCCAATTAGGCGGTGATCCAGCAGTCACCAAGAAATTGGCGCTAGCGATGTCTGGTTTTCTATTGATGGTTCCTGGTTTAATTTCTGATGTATTGGCAGTGTTGGTTTTAATTCCACCTGTTCAAACGGCGTTTCGTAATGCATTGATGAAAACGATGGCAAAACGTCAGCAAGCCATGATGGATAAAATGATGGGAGGCATGGGCGCTGGTAGTGCTGCAGGGCAGAACCCATTTGCTGATCTGATGCGTCAGATGCAGGATATGCAGAATCAACAAGGTGGTGGTCAATATAGAGACTCAACCATTATTGATGGCGAAGCGCGTGAAGTAAAACCTGATCAAAAGAAAATTGAGTTTAAAGACGTAAACTGATTTCAATTGGTTTAAAAAAGCACACCAATAGCGTGTGCTTTTTTATGTCTTATCTTTTTGCTCTTGTGGATTCTGAGCTGGTTCTGGAGTGGCAGGCAGATCGGCTTCTTTGTTTTGTGGCTGATAGTGGCTTGGTTGAAGAGTTGTAATCTCATTTTCGGACTGTTTGTATTTACGGCTACGATTTGCACGTTCTCGAAATCCACCTTTATTAATTAATTCGGTCATGATGTATTCCACAGTTTCAAAAGATTATTTTATCAAATTATGTGAAAGATCAAAATAATATTAAGAACTTAAAGATTTGTTTAAAATCGAGATTCTAATCAAATTGTCATAAAAAATTGTTAATTTGAATGAATAGGTCAGAAAACTAGATTGAATTCTCAGTTTTTTTTTCATAGGATAAAAGTGCAACATTTGAAATTGTTGTAAAAAGAAAATAAAAAATAAGTGGTAGGAGGAATTAATGATGTTATATCAATATCATTGTGCATGTTGTGACAAGGTTGTTGCATCAACTGATAAAGAGTGTCCACATTGTGGCTCTCATCATATCCGTAGTCCGTATGGTCTATGGATGTTCTGTGTTGCCGCATGTCTAGCCGTTGTCGTTGTTATTAAGCTTGCGCATTTGTATACGCAACATCATCAAGAAGATCAGCCCGTTCAAAGCAATTCACTGTTTGAGATGTTTAAGCAAGATAATACAGATTCTGCTAAATAATTTTGGGGTAAATAAAAAAGCTCGCATTTGCGAGCTTTTTTATAGAAGAGCACTATGGATTACAATCCAGCTGCATCTTTAAGGATTTCAACTTTATCTGTTTTTTCCCAAGTAAAGGCAGAGTCTGAACCTTCGCGGCCAAAGTGGCCATAAGCTGCAGTTTGCTTATACATCGGTTGAATCAGGTTCAACATACGTGTAATACCATACGGGCGTAAGTCAAAGTGTTCACGTACAAGTTGAATAATCAACTCATCTGATACTTTACCTGTATTGAAGGTATTAATAGAGATCGATGTTGGCTCTGCTACACCGATTGCATAACTTACTTGGATTTCACATTTATCTGCTAAACCAGCAGCAACAATGTTTTTTGCCACATAACGACCCGCATAAGCAGCAGAACGGTCAACTTTCGATGGATCTTTACCAGAGAAAGCACCACCACCATGACGTGCCATACCGCCATAAGTATCTACAATAATCTTACGACCAGTTAAACCACAGTCACCTACAGGGCCGCCAATTACAAACATACCTGTTGGGTTGATATGGAATTTAGTGCCTGCATGGAACATTTTAGCTGGGATGATTGGCTTAACGATCTCTTCAATAATCGCTTCTTTAAGCTGAATTTGAGAGATTTCAGGATCGTGTTGTGTTGATAATACAACTGCATCCAAACGAACAGGTTTGCCATTTTCATAAGCAAATGTCACTTGGCTTTTCGCATCTGGGCGTAACCACGGTAATGTACCTGAACGACGTAATTCTGCTTGACGCTCCATTAAACGGTGCGCATAAGAGATAGGAGCAGGCATGAGAACATCAGTCTCACGGCTTGCATAACCAAACATTAAACCTTGGTCGCCAGCACCTTGATCTTCTGGCTTTTGACGGTCAACACCTTGTGCAATCTCAGGAGATTGTTTACCGATCATGTTGATGACGGCACAGGTAGAACCATCAAAACCTAAATCAGAATGGTGATAGCCAATACCATTTACGGTTTGACGTACAATCGCTTCAAAGTCCACATTTGCTGTTGTTGTGATTTCACCAGCAAGAACAACCGCACCTGTTTTTACTAATGTTTCACAAGCGACACGCGCATACGGGTCTTCTTTTAGGATTGCATCTAAAATTGCATCGCTAATTTGGTCAGCCATTTTGTCTGGATGACCTTCGCTTACAGATTCTGAAGTAAAAACAGCATACTCGCGCATGAACGTCCTATCATTGGTATTTTCAAAAAGACAGAGTATGTTACATCGACTTGACGCAGAGGACTAGCATAAGCTGACTAAAAAGCATGAATTTATTTCATTTTCATTATGTTTTTATTGATATGTGTATCAGGGAAACTGATATTAATGCCTTTTTATATGAATAAATCTGTAATTTAGGGCCTAAAATTGTGTCTAGCGAAGAAGTGTGTTGTCTATCACATGAACATTTGCTCCCAGAATCCCAAATGAATGCGTGAAAAATAAGAAATATCGTGTATTGGACTTTACCCACTGGCGTTTTTTTAAGACAATAGTCGCATCTTTTGAAAGATGATTTCTCATCTTCTCTCATCTTATTTGATTTAATCGGATTCTGACTTATGACAACCCCTTTAAATGAACGTCGTATTGCAAATGCAATTCGTGTCTTGGCAATGGATGCTGTGCAACAAGCAAACTCAGGGCATCCAGGTGCACCAATGGGGATGGCAGATATCGCTGATGTTGTTTGGCGTGAATTTTTAAATCATAACCCGACGAACCCACAATGGGCGAACCGCGACCGTTTCGTATTGTCGAATGGTCATGGTTCAATGTTGCAATATGCATTATTGCATTTGACTGGTTATGAGTTATCTATTGAAGATTTAAAACAATTCCGTCAATTACATTCTAAAACACCAGGTCACCCTGAATATGGCTATGCACCTGGTATTGAAACAACAACTGGCCCATTAGGTCAGGGTATTGCAAATGCAGTTGGTTTTGCATTAGCTGAAAAAACTTTGGCAGCGCAGTTCAACAAAGACGGTTTAAATGTTGTTGATCACTTCACTTACTGTTTCTTAGGTGATGGCTGCTTGATGGAAGGTATTTCTCACGAAGTATGTTCACTTGCAGGTACTTTGGGTCTTGGTAAACTTGTTGCGTACTATGACGACAATGGTATTTCAATTGATGGTGAAGTAGAAGGTTGGTTCAGCGATGATACTGAACAACGTTTCAAAGCTTATGGCTGGCAAGTTCTTCGTGTAGATGGTCATGATGCTGATGCAATCCGTCAAGCGACTGTAGAAGCAAAAGCTGAAACTAATAAACCAACCATTATCATCTGTAAAACGATTATTGGTCTAGGTTCACCAAATAAACAAGGTAAAGAAGATTGCCACGGTGCGCCATTGGGTAAAGACGAAATCGTTTTAACTCGTGAAGCATTAGGCTGGAAAGAAGATTCATTTGTTATCCCTGAAGATGTTTATGCAGCTTGGGATGCAAAAGCAAAAGGTCAAACCTCTGAAGCAGCTTGGAATGAATTGTTTGCTCAATACCAAGCAAAATATCCAACTGACGCAGCTGAATTATTACGTCGTATTAATGGTGATTTACCTGTTGAATTTGCTGCACAAGCAGATGCATTCATTGCTGAAACAAATGCAAAAGCAGAAACCATTGCAACACGTAAAGCAAGCCAAAATACTTTACAGGCATTCGGTCCATTACTTCCTGAATTATTAGGTGGTTCTGCTGACTTGGCGGGTTCTAACTTAACGCTTTGGAAAGGTTGCCAAGGCGTACAAGAAAACCCAGCGGGTAACTACGTGTATTACGGTGTTCGTGAATTCGGTATGACTGCAATTGCGAATGGTGTGGCTTTACACGGTGGTTTCGTTCCTTACGTTGCAACATTCTTGATGTTTATGGAATATGCGCGTAATGCAGTACGTATGTCTGCATTGATGAAGCAACGTGTGATTCATGTTTATACGCATGACTCGATCGGTTTGGGTGAAGATGGTCCTACGCATCAACCAATTGAACAAATTGCATCGTTACGTGGTACACCGAACCTAAATACATGGCGTCCATGTGATACAGTTGAAGCTGCAATTTCTTGGAAGTCTGCTCTTCAACGTAAAGATGGTCCATCTGCACTTATTTTCTCTCGTCAAAACTTACCATTCCAAGCACGTAATGAAGCTCAAATTCAAAACGCTGCAAAAGGTGGTTATGTACTTGCTGAAGAGAAAGGTGAATTGAAGGCAATCATCATTGCAACAGGTTCAGAAGTTTCATTGGCAATGGAAGCATATGCACAACTTGAAGGTGTGCGTGTAGTGTCTATGCCATGTGCTGAAGAGTTTATGAAGCAAGATGCTGCGTATCGTGAAGCGGTATTGCCTGCGCATATCCGTGCACGTGTAGCGGTTGAAGCGGCTCATGTGGATTACTGGTGGAAGTTTGTTGGTTTAGACGGCAAAGTGATCGGTATGACCACTTACGGCGAATCTGCGCCAGCAAAAGACTTGTTCCAATTCTTCGGTATCACCACTGAAGCGGTTGTTGCTGCGGTTAAAGAATTGACTGCTTAATTGAATTAAGTCGTATAAAAAAGCGTCCTGATTAAGGGCGCTTTTTTTATGATGATTAAATGGAATATAAAAATGAGCGGTTTGCATTATTATAATTGGAAGATACCTGTACCCATGAATATGGTTCAAGGAAAACACGCTCAACAAGAAATAAAGGCTGAGTGTGCTCAATATCTTATGAATGCTTGTCAGTATTTAATTGAAGCAAAACCTCAAGGACTAAAATTCTGTAAAGTGGCGTGTGTTATTGTGCAACCAGATATGTTTGCTAGTGAAATTTGTTTATATTTAGATGAAGATTATTTTAATGCCCATACCTTATCGGCAGGTTCTTATGATCCCCAATATCTTTTAGCGGACAGGCTAAGTTTGGCCAAAAATTGGAGGCTACAAATTCCTGATCACATGAGGAATACATATTCATTATATTGATCCAAATGATGAAGCAGCTAATTATATAGCTGATCAGTGGTACTTTATTGAAATTTAATAGATTGAGGTATTGTGATGAGGACGGAATTCGAACTTCATGCTTTTGATGAAATATTAAATGATATTAAATATAGGTATTTGAAAAATTTAAATAAAAAAGAAATGTTTTGGCAGTGCGCACAATATAATTTTTTATTTCGCGCATTACAAGAACGTTTCAAAAATGGAAAAGGTGATCAAACATTGGGTGGTGGTGATTATGCTTATCGTATGCAGACTTATTTTGAAGAGGCTATTCAAGCTCGAGTTAAATATCATCACTTACCAAGTTGGACAAAGTTAAAGGGCAAAATATTAGTATTTGATGTGCACTCATCAATGTTTGACTGTTTAGGTGAAAACGAAACAGGTGGGTTTATAGATGGTTCTGACACTCCACCACCTGAATTTTGGATTCATTTCGATGGGGAAAATTTATATTCATTTATTCCAAATGAGCTCACAAATATTGTCGACCGAGCAATAGATATTTCGATGAGTGGCTCATTGGAATGGTATACGAATGTGATTGAAATTTAGTGTAAGGGCTACTTAGCCAATACTTAATTCACTCTGAATCGAAATATTTGACGTTAACAATTTATGAATTGGGCAGCTTTCAGCAACTTTTAATAAACGTTTATGCTGATCTTCGGTAAATTCACCTTTTAAGATAATTTTACGTTCAATATTGTTGTGACCTGATTCTGGTTCACCATTGGGATTTAAGGCTAAATCAACCTGAACATGATCAAGCTTAATCCCTTTGTGATTGGCATACATTTCTAAAGTAATCGTTGTACACGCCCCTAAAGCTGAAAGTACCAACTGAACAGGGTTGGGTGCAGTATCTTGACCACCTTTATCTGCAGGCTCATCTGCATACCAAGTATGGCCAGCAGGATCTGTCAATGTAACGCGATAAGGTGTTGTTGTACTGAGTGCTTGTGCTGTATGTGTCATGTTTTACCTTGTTGTTTATCGTGAAGTATCTAAATCAAAATATACCCATTGATCATGTGATCTTGCTGATCAATTGTCCAGTATCGAATGGTCTTATGATATTGATTTTTGATAAGCGCTGTAACGCTTTTATTGTTGCACTGGTGAAACATATCGTTTTATAAAGACTAGTGAATAAAAATACATGATCTATACACTAATCACTATATCAAACAAGGATACGAAAAATGCAATTTAAAACATTAAGCCTCGGTTTAGTAGTCGCTTTAGCGAGTTCTGTAACGTTGGCTGCGCCAGTCGACTATAAAATTGACCCAACGCATACTGCGACCGTATTCAGCTGGAATCACTTTGGTTTCTCTACACCAAGTGCAAATTTCACTGACATCCAAGGTACGATTAAAGTTGATAATTCAAAACCTGCAAATTCATCTGTAGAAGTGATTATTCCTTTAAGCAGCGTAAATACCAATGTTGCTGCTTTGGATAAAGAGTTCCAAGAAGAAGCTTGGTTTAATGCTGCGAAATATCCAAACATTACCTTCAAAAGTACTAAAGTAGAAACCAAAGACAAGAAACACTTCAAAATCACGGGTGATTTAACTGTTAAAGGTGTGACTAAACCTGTGGTATTAGATGCTGTACTGAATAAACAAGGCGAGCATCCAATGGCGAAAGTACCTGCAATTGGTTTTAATGCAACAACAAGCTTTAACCGTTCTGCATTCGGTATCGGTAACTACGTTCCGAACGTAGGGGATAAGATCACTGTCAATATTACAACTGAAGCAACTGCTGCGAAGTAATATGACGTTGAACAAAAAAGCCTAGATCATCTAGGCTTTTTTATATGAATTTGTTTGATGGTATAAATAATTAACCTACTAATATTAGCTTTGAATAAGAATACTAATAAATAAGCCTTTATCCATTAGCTATGTTTGATCTTCGATCGACGTTTGGATTGGTAAATATAGCGAATGGAATCGACCACTTCACCGACAAAAATACATTCTTCATCCAGTGGAATGATGTTGGGTTTGAATTCTGGATTCAGTGCTTGCAGATATCTTGAATTATCAGTTTCGATCACTAGGCGCTTAAATGTTGCATCTTCATGCTTTCTCACCACAATCATGTCACCTGACTGCATATCACTATATTGCACGGTTGGATCAACCAAGATGTAATCACCCTCATGAAAAACAGGATAATTACTGAGACCTTGTACTTTTAAATAGAAGCAGTGATCGCAATCATCTGGCAATGGCAGCCATTCTTCAACTTGTGTGATATCAACCGATTCCACATTGGTAAAAACGCCCGCTTGGACCCAGGAGAGTACTGGAGCCATATTGGCTTTTACAGGGGAGATATTTGAAGTATCTTCATGACCAGATTCTTTCGGTGTGGCATGCCCTTGACCCGTTTGTAACCAATAAGCATCTACACCTAGAAAATTAGCAATCGAAGGCAAATGTGATGATGAGCTTACCAGTCCTGTTTCAAGCTGGCTAAGTGCAGATTGTGTAATGCCGACAGCAGCAACCACATCTTTTTGAGACTTCTTGGCTTTTTTTCTTGCTTCTTTGAGCCGATCTTTAAGCATTTTAATGCACCTTAAATCAATAGATTAAGAATATTAGCAAGCTAATGTGAAGTCAAATTAGTATTCTTATTGAATAAATATTAGTTTACTAATATAATTGTCTTATTCATTAGGTTAAATGCTGGAGGTGCGGCATGAACAAGACAATCAATCCAAACATGCATATTAAGCAAAATCTTGATGCGGAAATTGAAGCATGGTTGGCTCAAGGCAATGTAATCACAAAGATCCAAAATACATATGAGCAGCGCTTGAAAGCAAGGCCAAATCATATGACTAAATTTGTATCACCAGAAAAAACCCAAAAAGAATTAAAGAAAAGTATAAGAATCGCCAATCAGGCAACAGATGCCCAAATTCAGATGTTTAGTCAGTGGTTGGATGCGCATAAGGGACGGGCAAAAGCATTGGTGGGTATTTTGGGCTGTGCACATAGTTATATTTCCCAAATCAAAAGTGCAACTCGGCCCTGTACTAAAGCTCGATTTGAAGAAATTCATCAGGCCATGAATATTGTTGAAGCGAGAGAAAAGTATCACTAAACGCAACAAATACAATGATCGCTAAATCACAAAATATATAAATCAATAAGAGGTGAAGTTATGAATGCAAATGTAGCAAAGTTTGAAAAATTTGAATGGTTAATGCAGGGGCTAAGCTTGCGTTCACCAAATTTAGAGCCTTTTGTGCGTGGTACAGGTGAGAGAACCTTGAGTTATGAAGATCGTTTGGGTGTGATTGCCTCAATGCAAAGCCAATTGGCAAAGTCGGTCACGGCATTGATTGTGTTCGAACATAAAAGCAAGCAAGACTATGACGATGTCCGTCAACATTTGGCTAAAGTATTTATTGAGCAAGCCGTACAAGATAAAAAACGAGAGCCTGAACGTATTGCGATGTACCATTTGGCAGAATTGATAGCACGGATGGTATTGGATTTTGTATTAGATCCTGATTTAGAGGAAAACTATACTGCAAAAGGACGTTTGGCTTATGCTGGGATCAGCCGCCATCAAATGAGTCTTGATTGTTATAGAAAGACATGGAAATGTTATGAGATTAAACTCATAAATGTGCTTGAAAATGCAATTCAAGAAGCAGAAATTGCAATAGAAAAATATAGGAATGATACTTATAAAATAATGAAGGCATGATATTTTATAGATGTAATTGTCAACTTCATAATTATATTTATTCTAATTTTGCTGTTAAAATATTCTTGATTAAAAGCTCATTTTTATGTGGGCTTTTAATATGTGGATAATATAAATATATCTAAGAAGAAGGAGGCTATTAATGTTAAAAAAACATTCACCCATTTTGACTTTAATCGTTATTGTCTGCGGCGGAATTTTCTATTCAATATATAGCTCGAATTCATTGTTTCCGAGGAAGCCTGTTCGATTAGATTCTAGATGCTATGATGTTGATATTTCTAAATCAATAAAATACAATTAGATGGAAAATTTTTGCTCATGTGTCCATGTTGGAGGGCATGTAAGCAAAGAGGAAAACTACAAATATTGTGTAAACCTTTTTAGTTCTAAATAAGAATGATATCAAAAAGCGTATATAAATGATTTAGTGAATGAACTTTGATTGAGGTCTATTAATTTTAGTATTCATACATTAGTTTTAAGAAAATTAAGGAAAGAAATATTTACAAAGAGCTAGTGATTTAATGATTCCATTTTTTAGGAAACTAAGTTATAGTTTTATTACACTGGTCGTAATATAAAATTTTCGATCATAATTAAAAAGCTCATTTGATAGATGGGCTTTTTTATTGCCTAAAAACTCGGTTTCTTATTGATGCCGAGTTTTTTTATATCTACAGATTGTTGGTTGTTGTCTATTGATGGCGGCTTAAAGCCGAAAATAACTGAAGGTGATTAAAATGAATTGTACAAATAAAATGCTGCTAGGCACTTTCTCCATTAAACACTTAGATATTCTTTCTTATGCCGAGATTGTGCCTGCGATTATGCAAACAACAGCTGATCTCACAGCGACTGCATATATTGAAGGGAATGCTCAATTAGGTTCTGTCAAAGTGAAGGATGCGTGCCAAGTATCTTTATCTGCTTATTTCCAAGCACAGAAAGGTCAATTTTCTTTTAGCAGCGCAAATACAGCGCAACGGTCAATTGTCATTTTAGGTGTGGATCAGCAACCTGAACATCAGGTGAAGTTAAACCAAGTTGAGCGTGGATTTGTCATTCATAGCTATTTTTTGGATGATAAATTTGTGGTGACTTTGGGCGAATATAATAGTCTGAATAACGTCACTTTTATTGAAGCTAACCCCTCAGAAAACCCAATTGTGACCTTTGAGATTACTGGCTCTCAATCGATGAAGGTCTATGTTGACTATGAACTTGTTGGAGAGTGGCATTCAACCAATTCCCTAAAATTGCCGAAGTATTATCACATTGTTGCACAAGAAGATTTAAAGCAACTGGATTTTGATCTGCGAGAGGCCTATGTCAGCTTGGATTATAAAATGCCATCAGCACTTGAAGACAATATCTATTATCACTTAACCAGTAAAGGTGAAATCTTGGGCTTACAAGTGAACGCAGGTGATTTTGTGCAGTTTCATGCTCAGCAAAGTTGGATGACGCATTATCCACAATAGTATGAATTTAAATTAAATAATTAAGCAATGGTGATCAAAATGAATTGAGAGTAGTCGGTTATGTGGTTTTGCTTAAAATGTCAATCGAGGCCTTAACTTTGAATAAGTTAGGGCCTTTCTATTTATGGAGGAAAAATAATGACAGAGTTTGTTTCAACGGGTGCAGGGATTGCAGCCGTAATTAAATCTTATGGAGTTTTTTTTATTGTCATGATGGCACTCACTTTTATGTTTTTGGCTTGGATGGTTGTGATTATGACACGGTTACCCAAGTCTCGACGTGAATGGGTGGTTTCACTCATTTCAACAGCAGTTGGCAGCATTGCCGGAGGTGCTTTTGTGATTCAGCATTTTGGCTTGCAAGAGTGGAGTCAAAACCCATATGGCGCATTTGCCTTGGGAGGTCTGTACTTTCTTTGTGGTTTGCCAGTATGGGCGATTATTCGTTGGACCTTTAATTATATTAATGCACGAGAAGATTCAACCATTTTGGATGTAGCAAAAGAGGTGAAAGACTTTAAAGACAAATTCTAAAGAAAAAACAATCCAATGCCGCCTTCGGGCGGTTTTTTATTATAAAGAGGAAAATGACATGAAAATAACACAAGACGGTTTCGATATTTTGCGCCACACATTTGGAAAATTAAGTCAGTTGCAGGTCGATGGAATCAATTTTCTGGTTTCAGTGCTTGATGAAGATGGGGCGATCACATCTGCCCAAGCCGCTTATATCTTGGCAACGGCTTGGCACGAAACGGCTAAAACGATGCAACCCGTGATTGAATATGGTTCAGAAAAGTATCTAAAGTCTAAGCAATATTATCCCTATATCGGCTATGGCTATGTACAACTGACATGGTTGGCAAACTATAAGCGAATGGGGGATTACTTAAAAATTGATTTAGTGAAAAATCCGAAACTGGCTTTACAAGCGGATATTGCAGCTCGTGTCATGATTGTTGGAATGAAAAAAGGGATGTTTACCGGTAAGAAATTGTCTGATTACATCTGCCAAAATAAGAAAGATTATATAGGTGCTCGGCGAATCATTAATGGAGCGGATAAAGCTGAGTTGATTGCAGGGTATGCAGAGACATTTGAGGCAGTCTTGCACGCTTCAGAAGTCACGATTTTGTCTTGTTGAAAGAATAGAAGTTCACATCGATTCGATACGAACTTCTACTTTCATGTGATTTAGTCTGTGGAATTATGCTGTGGCATTAAATGCATCCGCATAAACCACTTCACCTGTCGGGACATCTTCTGTAAATGGCAAGATCTGGAAATATTCGGCAGGGACACCAGCTAATACCAGTCTTGAATCTGCTTTGAAACCGAATCGGCCGTAATACTGCGGTTCACCTAATAAAACACAACCAACCGCATCCAAATCTTTAAGCGCTTCGATACCAGCATGCATCAGTTTAGAACCTACTCCTTGACCTTGATATTCTGGAAGTACCGAGATCGGACCAAGTCCATACCAACCAGTTGTGCCATCAGAAATCTGCACGGGTGAAAAGGCAATATGACCAATAATCTTATTGTTACAATCCGCGACTAAGGAAAGCATGAGCTGATTGGAATCACGTAAAGCATTCACAATAAATTGCTCGGTATGGCTTGAATGCTCTTCTGTTGCAAAAGCAGCTTGGGTTAAATCAAAAATGCTTTGAATGTCAGATGGGTTTTCATCGCGAATGTGCATATTCATCTTCATTTTCTCTTGTGTTTCCTGATCTAAAATTGCTCGAATTTGTTTGAGTAGTGGAGAATCATTTGTATATTTCTCTCCATAACTTAAGTTAAATTCATAATCAAAATCAGGTGAGTTGATTCCTTGATTGTGTTGAAGGATCGTTTCTAGCTTATCTAGTGCCTTAACGATTTTTGCTTCTGGTGTTTTTGCATCTTCATATTCTTGCCAGAGTGATCGAATCAATATTTGAGGTTTATCATCTAAACATTCGGTTAATTGATAAAAATCCTGTTTTTCCTGCTGATTCTTAGTTGGAAATTGATCTTTCAGAATGGCTGGAATATCACCATGAATGGCTTCGCCAAGATCATGAATTAAACACATTTTTAGTAATTTCTCCAAATCAATGTCTTTAAATTGATCTGCAAAAATCATCGCCATTAAGCATAAACGCCAACTATGTTCAGCGGTACTTTCTTGGCGACCATTGGAAGTATGTGAAAATCGCAGCACATTTTTTAGTTTTTCCGCTTCTCGTAAAAAAGCTAAGCGGTTTTGAATTACGTCTAGTTCCATTTTCTTTCTCAAAATAAACCATATGTAATTTGGATAAACCCGATCTAAGATTAGATTGATAGACATCATCTAAGTACAACCAAGGATTTATCCAAACCGATGGTTGTGTGTTAACGATTGTCTAACTGTGGGCGTACTGATCTAAGCCCATGTAAATTAATTTGATAGGGCTGTCCATTAATGGATTTAATCAGTTTTTTCTTTCTTAGCTTGTTAAAAACGGCAAGGTCGCAATCGGACAGCAAGAAACCTTCTCGGCTATAGCACTCTACAGCGATGATTTGACCTGAGTCATTACGAAGTTTTACGATTTTTCCGCCTTTTGCTAAGACGTGCAGTGTCCGTTGTTCGGACTTAGATAAGTTCATGTTGTTATCCAGATAGAAATAATCAGAGGCAAAGTTAGGCTTAAAGCCCAAAAAATCGCGCAGATAACCAATTTCAATGTGCTATTGAAATTTAGTTACCAGATTACTGCTATCTCCAACATAAAACCCTCGATATGGATGCGATACGATATGTACCGAAGAAAATATTAATGCAAGTTGAATTAAAAATCAATCATGATATTAAAAAGAGGTTTTGAGTTGAGAGAAGTTGATGGTTATTTCTTTGAATGCTTTTGTTTGAGTTGTAAGTAGGCTGGTACCGATTTCTTAGCTTGCCTGATGCGCGCCGAGATAATTTCGCAAAAATTTCGAGATAATTGGCGCTCATCTTAGTTTCAACATTTGAAAATAAATTTCAAAATTAATCGGCCTGCTTTAACTCTTCCCAAAATAAAATAGCATCTGCATTACTCAGTTTGTATTTTGCTCCAGCAGGTATAACAGTGTACATCGGTGAAACAACATAACCATTAGGGCCAACATCACAATTTACTTGAGCATGTACTTTACTATCTATTAGCAACTGAGCTGGTGAAGAGTCGTGATAGACCTTAACTGTTATATTCACTGCAATTGGACGATTGTAAGGATTAGTATAAACAGTCCCTGCAACTCTTGAGCTTTTTACATCCACCCAAGTTTGATTAACACCAAGTGGTGGTGGTAAATCCTCCAATGCTTTCAAACGTACTGACAAAGCATTGTCAGCATTAGTTCGGGCATTTGACTCATTGTTAACTGCATTAGCTCTTGTTGCGGCTTCTGTATTAATGTTGCCCTGAAGCACAATATCAGCTGCTTGACGTTGATTCTTTTCCGTATCTAGTTTTTGCTGTATGGCAGCAGCCAAAGCCACCACATCATCTTCAGTCGATAACAACTGAAAAAGCTGATCGCGTTGACCAGAATTTAATGTACGGCC
>NZ_JALGBR010000050.1:0-680 GCF_022808535.1 Acinetobacter sp. NIPH1876 | reverse complement strand
GACTATCCAGCAGTGAACAATGGTGATGGCACATGGACCTTGGCGGACAACACCTTACCGACCTTAGGTGAAGGACCACATACTGTGACTGTGACAGCGACAGACCCTGCGGGTAATGTCGGTACAGACACTGCGGTATTGACGATTGATACGGTTGCACCAATTGTATCTTTAGATGATGTTATTACTAATGATACGACGCCACCGTTGACGGGTACGATAAATGACCCAACTGCCACGATTGTAGTGAATGTGAATGGGGTTGATTATCCAGCGACCAATAATGGTGATGGTACTTGGACTCTAGCAGATAATGTATTACCTGTTTTAGGTGAAGGTCCACATACAGTAACTGTAACGGCAACAGATCCAGCTGGAAACACAACAATAGATACAGCAATTGTTACGATTGATACCATTCCAGCTGACTTGATTGGTGCAATCACAGTGCCAGACGACTTAAACGGTGACGGCATCTTGAATGCGACTGAGTTAGGTACAGATGGTAGCTTCGATGCACGTGTGGCATTGGGACCAGATGCAGTGCTTGGTACGGTGGTGACTGTGAACGGTAATACCTTCACGGTGACTGCAGCGGATCTAGTGAATGGCTATATCACAGCAGCGATTGCGGTGACAGGCGATGGCCCGATCACCATCCATGCAGAAGCAGTCGATGC
>NZ_JALGBR010000049.1:0-739 GCF_022808535.1 Acinetobacter sp. NIPH1876 | reverse complement strand
AGGGGCTTAGGAAGTTAAGCATATTAAAAAGTATGGTAACTTCCTTATATGAAAGCAAAAAATAGATACTATTCCCGTTCAAGAATCACAGAAGCAAAATTCAGGCAGATCATTCGCTTTTTTGCCATGGATTTTACTGCTTCAGATACCGCTAAACTCACCAATATTTCTGTACGTTCTATCAATACAATTTATATCAAATTGCGTAAAAAGATTGCTATCCAATGTGAAGAAATATCTCCCTTCAATGGTATCGTTGAATTGGATGAATCTTACTTTGGTGCTCGTCGTGTTCGTGGTAAACGAGGTCGTGGGGCGTCAGGAAAGACCATTGTATTTGGTTTGCTTAAACGAGATGGAAATGTATACACAGAAATTGTACCAGATTGCTCCAAAGCTACGCTACAAGGCATTATCCGTGGGCATATAGAACTTGATTCAGTCATTAATACAGATGGATGGCGGGGATATGATGGTTTAGTAGATATTGGCTTTGATAAGCACTTAAGAGTAAATCATGGTGACAATGAATTTGCCTGTGGAGAGCGTCATATCAACGGTATAGAATCATTCTGGGGCTATGCTAAGAAAAGGCTTATTAAGTTTAATGGGATTGACAAAAAGATGTTTTATCTACATCTTAAAGAAACGGAGTATCGCTTCAATCATCGGCATAGTAATTTATACCTCGATTTGCTGAAACTACTCCGCAATGATCCTCTTTAACTTCCTAAGCCCC
>NZ_JALGBR010000048.1:0-821 GCF_022808535.1 Acinetobacter sp. NIPH1876 | reverse complement strand
GGCACTGTTGCAAATAGGGATCTGAGTCAATGATTTTCCCTTCAAAAAAGCTTAGAGACCGAAAACTCTATTTACTAGCCAAACTTCTCCTAGAATATTACCGTTATAAAATAATGAAGCTTGTCCTTTGCGTAGAGCACGCATAACCTCAATTCCTTTAATTGTGGCATAAGCCGTTTTCATAGACTTGAATCCCAACGTAGCCTTGATGATCCGTTTGAGCTTGCCATGATCACATTCAATCACGTTATTCTTGTATTTAATCTGTCGATGGTCCAGGTCTTCAGGACACTTTCCTTCCTGTTTTAGTCGCGACAAAGCACGGCCATAGGTATGAGCCTTATCAGTGTTTATGACTCGTGGAATCTGCCATTTTTTGACATGATTCAAAATCTTACCAAGAAAACAATAAGCTGAATGGGTATTTCGTCTAGCAGAAAGATAGAAATCAAGAGTATGGCCACGTTGGTCAACTGCACGGTATAGATATGCCCATTTGCCATTCACTTTTACGTAAGTTTCATCCAGATGCCATAAATGTCGATCTGTAGGATTACGCCAATACCAACGTAAACGTTTTTCCATTTCTGGAGCATAACGCTGAACCCAGCGATAAATTGTGGTGTGATCAACATTCACTCCACGTTCAGCGAGCATTTCCTGAAGTTCACGATAGCTGATGCCATATTTACAATACCAACGAACAGCCCAAAGAATGATTTCACCTTGAAAGTGCCGACCGTGGAAGGGATTCATCTGCTGTATCTCGAAATAAATAAGATATTTAGCTTATCATGTCAGCCTATTTGCAACAGTGCCAA
>NZ_JALGBR010000047.1:0-896 GCF_022808535.1 Acinetobacter sp. NIPH1876 | reverse complement strand
ACTGGTGCATTTGGTGCAACCGTATCAATCGTCAATACCGCAGTGTCTGTACCGACATTACCCGCAGGGTCTGTCGCTGTCACAGTCACGGTATGTGGTCCTTCACCTAAGGTCGGTAAGGTGTTGTCCGCCAAGGTCCATGTGCCATCACCATTGTTCACTGCTGGATAGTCAACACCATCCACATTCACCACAATCGTCGCAGTTGGGTCATTCACCGTACCGGTCAATGCAGGCGTTGCATCGTTGCTTAAGTCATCATCCACGGTCACGATCGGTGCAGTTACATCAGTGGTCACTGTGCCGGTGCCCGGTAATGAGGTGTTGCCTGCTGGGTCAGTCGCTGTCGCAGTAACGGTCTCACCATTGGTCAAGCCGCCTGGATTTGGTGTAGTCCATACCCCAGTGGTTGGATCGGTTGGAACCTGAACACTTGTGCCATCCGGGAAGGTTACGGTCACCGTCGAACCTGGTTCTGCTGTACCACTGATTGGGTCAGTCGCATTGATTGGATCAAGGACTGGTGCATTTGGTGCAACGGTATCGACTGTATAAACTTGAGTGTCCGTTACATTACTGCTGTTGCCTGCCGCATCTGTAAACGTAACTTTGGCATCAATGGTTTTATCGCCATCAGCCAATAAACCACTACCTGGTACACTCACACTCCAAGTACCATTCGATGAATTGACCGTCGCTGTATAGGTCACACCATTGACTACAACTGTTACCACTGTAGTTGCCGCATCTGCAGGCACACCTGTCAAGGTTCCTGTCACTGTCACGTTTGATGCGGACTCTGCTGCATTGATGACGTTATCTGCAGTCACAGAATCAATAGTTAAACCTGTACCTGAAACATCTGGTGCTGTTGTATCTGTTGTATAAACATGAGC
>NZ_JALGBR010000046.1:0-1023 GCF_022808535.1 Acinetobacter sp. NIPH1876 | reverse complement strand
GGCTTTGTTGCACAAATAGACGAAAGATAGAGTTGTTCTAATCTTCAGATATTTATGCAACAGCCACCGTTTTAGCTGTACCAAGTTGAGTAAATTTATTCAAAATATCGACTCTTATTTGCAAGTCAACCACCTGACGATTAAAGCATCGACTAGATACACCTTGTCCAAGTCGTTTCAAGGCAAACATTTTAGCCTCTATTCGGGATCGTCGATGATAACCAATATCTCGTTTCCACTGCTTTTGACCCTTGTCCCAACAGCCTTGTACTGCATGATTCCTTGCTTTACCAATTTCATTTTCTGCCCATAAAGCAGCATTGGAACGAGGAGGGATAATTACATTTGCTTGCCGTTTTAAAATCGCATCATAACAATTCACTGTGTCATAAGCACCATCAGCCGTGACAGATGCAATGGGTTCATCAATTTGATCTAAAAGAGGTTGGAGGATTTCAGCATCACCATATTGGCAGGTCGTGACTTCAACCGCTTGTATTTCTCCACTGTTTGCATCTGTCGCAAGATGTAATTTCAGCCATTGACGATGTTGGTTTACGCCATGTTTTTTACGCACCCATTCCCCATCACCTGTAACTTTGATCCCTGTGCTATCAACTAAAATATGCAAGTCTTCCTGTGGATTTTTTGCTGATTTATGTAGAAGTGGCTGGAGCTTATCTGCTCGCCGACTCAATGTTGAGAAGTCTGGAACATTCCAGTCGAGGTGAGCCATTTGAAAAAGGCTTTGAATGAAACCTTGTGTTTGGCGTAAAGCCAGTTGGAACAGGTTTCGTATCGTGAGGGCAAATTGAATTGCTATATCAGTGTAGGTAGGTTGACGTCCTTTTTTTCCAGTAGGTGTTGCAGACCATTGCATTTGGGGATCAAACCAAATGGTGAAAGCACCCCGTTGACGTAAAGCCTGATTGTACTCAGACCAGTTCGTTGTTTTGTATCGGCTTTTTGATTCTGTATTCATCTAACATGTATGGGGATGAAATTTATTTATGCAACAAAGCC
>NZ_JALGBR010000045.1:0-1186 GCF_022808535.1 Acinetobacter sp. NIPH1876 | reverse complement strand
GGTAATCCCCCCGAAAAATAAAAGGATGTAAAAGTAGAATTTTCTCTTAAGATAGAAGCAGGAGATTCTGCATGAAAACATCTAAATTTACTGACAGTCAGATCATGTCTATTTTGAAACAGGCGGAGTCTGGCACGCCTGTTACCACTCTTTGTCGTGAACATGGCATGAGTAATGCGACTTTCTATAAATGGCGTGCTAAATATGGCGGTATGGATGCCTCATTAATTGCTCGGTTGAAAGAACTTGAAGCAGAAAATGCCAAGCTAAAAAAGATGTATGCTGAAGAGCGGCTCAAAGCCGAAATCATTCAGGAAGCCATGTCAAAAAAGTGGTAAAGCCATCTTGTCGTCGTCAGATGGCGCAACAAGCTGTTGTCGATCATGCCGTCAGCATTCGCTTGGCTTGCAAGGCATTTAGTATCAGTGAAACTTGCTACCGTTATCAGTCCAAATTGAACGATGACAATGTATTAATTGCAGAGCAGCTGATTGGACTCACTGAGGAAAATACGGATTGGGGTTTTGGTCTGTGTTTCTCTTATCTACGCCATGTTGAAAATTACGGTTGGAATCATAAGCGTGTTTACCGTATTTACTGTGAGCTGGCACTGAATCTACGTATTAAGCCAAGGAGAAGACTGAAACGGCATGTACCTGAACCACTTAAGGAACCGGTTCGAGCAAATCAGGTTTGGTCATTAGACTTTATGCATGATCAGCTGATCGATGGTCGCAAGTTTCGCCTATTGAATGTAATTGATGATTACCGTCGTGAAGGCTTAGCGATTGAAGCAGGTTTCTCATTACCTACAATCCGAGTGATTCGAACACTCAATCAGTTACTGGAATATCGAGAGAAACCATCAGTGATTCGATGCGACAATGGCCCAGAATTTATCAGTCATGAATTTATCAATTGGGCAAAACAACATGGTATACGGATCGAATATATTCAACCTGGCAAGCCACAACAAAATGCGTATATCGAGCGCTACAATCGTACAATGCGTTATAGTTGGGTGAGCAAGCACTTGTTCGATACATTGGAGCAAGTGCAAGATTATGCAACACAATGGTTGTGGCATTATAACCATGAGCGACCGCACAAAGCCAATGGAGGCAAACCACCTCTGATGGCTGCTTAACCTCTACTTTTAACTTCGGTTATTTATGGGAGGATTACC
>NZ_JALGBR010000044.1:0-1396 GCF_022808535.1 Acinetobacter sp. NIPH1876 | reverse complement strand
CTGATAGCAAGCTGTACTTGTACAGTGAAGTGGCTGATACCATGCTTCCAGGAAAAGTCTCTAAGCTTCAGTTACACAGGAATCGTACCCGAAACCGACACAGGTGGTCAGGTCGAGTAGACCAAAGCGCTTGAGAGAACTCTGCTGAAGGAACTAGGCAAAATGGTACCGTAACTTCGGGAGAAGGTACGCTGCTGACGGTGATGGGACTTGCTCCCTGAGCTATTGGCAGCCACAGAAACCAGGCCGCTGCAACTGTTTATTAAAAACATAGCACTCTGCAAACACGAAAGTGGACGTATAGGGTGTGATGCCTGCCCGGTGCTGGAAGGTTAATTGATGGGGTTAGCGTAAGCGAAGCTCTTGATCGAAGCCCCAGTAAACGGCGGCCGTAACTATAACGGTCCTAAGGTAGCGAAATTCCTTGTCGGGTAAGTTCCGACCTGCACGAATGGCATAATGATGGCGGCGCTGTCTCCAGCAGAGGCTCAGTGAAATCGAAATCGCTGTGAAGATGCAGTGTACCCGCGGCTAGACGGAAAGACCCCGTGAACCTTTACTGCAGCTTGACATTGAACTTTGACCTTACTTGTGTAGGATAGGTGGGAGGCTTTGAAGTTAGAACGCTAGTTCTAATGGAGCCGTCCTTGAAATACCACCCTGGTAATGTTGAGGTTCTAACTCTGCCCCGTAATCCGGGGCGAGGACCATGTCTGGTGGGTAGTTTGACTGGGGCGGTCTCCTCCTAAAGAGTAACGGAGGAGTACGAAGGTGCGCTCAGCGTGGTCGGAAATCACGCGTAGAGTATAAAGGCAAAAGCGCGCTTAACTGCGAGACCCACAAGTCGAGCAGGTACGAAAGTAGGTCTTAGTGATCCGGTGGTTCTGTATGGAAGGGCCATCGCTCAACGGATAAAAGGTACTCTGGGGATAACAGGCTGATACCGCCCAAGAGTTCATATCGACGGCGGTGTTTGGCACCTCGATGTCGGCTCATCTCATCCTGGGGCTGAAGCAGGTCCCAAGGGTATGGCTGTTCGCCATTTAAAGAGGTACGCGAGCTGGGTTTAGAACGTCGTGAGACAGTTCGGTCCCTATCTACCGTGGGCGCTGGAAATTTGAGAGGATCTGCTCCTAGTACGAGAGGACCAGAGTGGACGAACCTCTGGTGTACCGGTTGTGACGCCAGTCGCATCGCCGGGTAGCTATGTTCGGAAGGGATAACCGCTGAAAGCATCTAAGCGGGAAGCCTACCTCAAGATAAGATTTCCCTAGGAATTTATTCCTCTAAAGAGCCGTTCGAGACTAGGACGTTGATAGGTTGGGTGTGGAAGCACGGTGACGTGTGAAGCTGACCAATACTAATTGCTCGTGAGGCTTGACTATACAACACCCAA
>NZ_JALGBR010000043.1:0-1452 GCF_022808535.1 Acinetobacter sp. NIPH1876 | reverse complement strand
ACACCAAAAACAATCGAAGTTGTGGCTGAGCAGATTGGTGCAAGCTGGAACTTTTCAGGCTCATTATTATGGGTGAGTCCACAAGCTGGTCTTAGCGGTGTTGCAACTGAAGTCACTATTAATGGTGGTGTGGATGGTGAAGAACTAGAGGATTGGCGCACAAGAATGCTTGAGCGTAAACGCTTGGGTTATTTTCGTGATCGTTCAGCAGACTTGGAAGAAGCTATTAAAAAGCGTTCTTATGTGAAGGATGTTTATATCTATAAAAAGCGGCGTGGTCTTGGCTCTGTTGATATTGCTTTTACAATAAAGGGCAATCCACCAATGTTGCCCACCACAAATCAAATTATTGAAGTACAAAAAATTTTAGATGACGTATCTGATCATTATTTTGATTCAGTTGCTTATGTACTGGACAAAGAGTTTATTGACATATCCGCAGTGGTCACTGGTAATGTTGATTTAGATTCTGTGAAGACAACGATTAAAAACTACATGGCTGAATTAAAGCCTGTTGCTGAGTATTCATATAGTCAATTGTTTGGCCGTATCTTGAGTTTATCTGGTGTTACAGACCTAGTATTAACCCCAAGCCATAACGTCGATCCGACACTCAATGTCTTTCATACAGGTTGGTTAAGACTTGGCACATTAAATGTAACACGAGGCTCATGATGAATTTACAAGAGTCAGCAAACCAATATGCCCTAGTTTTACGCCAATTGTTGCCAACTGGTGTATATGACACTTCTGCTAAAACTACACTAGCAAAGGATATATACGCGCATGCATTGGCATTTGCGCAAGCTGATCTGGATGCAAAGCGCTTGCTAAATGTCATTACGGATATTCCAGTCGAGTTATTGCCCGAGTATGAGCGTGATTATGGTTTACCACTTAAATGCACAGTAAACGCAACGAAGACCGTGCAAGAGCGGATACAGACACTCAAGTGGGTAATGGATAAGAAGAACGTCTTAAATCGTTTGTATGTCAAAGAGCTTTTGGCGCAGTTTGGCATTACTTTGCTTGAACTGGTGAACTACAAGCCGATGCAATGTACAGCACCTTGTACTTCTCCAGTCAATACAGACGTGCTTCGCTACAAAGTCAAACTCAAGCTGAAAGCGCCAGTTAATGCAGACATCAACTGCATTATCGAAAACTATTTACCAGCGTACATCCGCTATGACATCGAGGTGATCTAATGAAACGAATTGATAGCATCAATGCACGTCCAAACGTCAATGGAGCTGGTAAGACAGGTTTTCATGACAACAATGATATCTCTGGACAAGATGCCACATACTTGACACCAGACTGGCTCAACCACATTCAGGAAGAGCTGTGTGCTTTACTTGAAAAGAATGGCCGTACATTAAATTCTGGTCAACGCGATCAGCTTTTTCAGTTGTTATCGACTGAAGATGATGTGGTGGCTTTGGCTGCTGC
>NZ_JALGBR010000042.1:0-1727 GCF_022808535.1 Acinetobacter sp. NIPH1876 | reverse complement strand
TCTGTGATTTATCACAGTTTACTACTCACCGACGAGGTGGTAGTTAATCATTAACAGATTAGAAAATTGAGTCTGAAATAAATTGTTCACTCAATTCATTCGAAAGAATGAGATTGAGAACTAGCAAAAACACTGAATCAAGCGTTTTGGTATATGAATTTAGATTGAAGCTGTATGGTGATTAAGTTCACAGACAACGAATAGTAGCAATTAAGTTTGCAACGATAACACTGACTTGTATGTGTTAACGACTGTTTGGGGTTGTATAGTCAAGTAATTAAGTGCATGTGGTGGATGCCTTGGCAGTCAGAGGCGATGAAAGACGTAATAGCCTGCGATAAGCTCCGGGGAGGCGGCAAATATCCTTTGATCCGGAGATTTCTGAATGGGGGAACCCACCCGCTATAAGGCGGGTATCATAAGCTGAATACATAGGCTTATGAAGCGAACGAGGGGAAGTGAAACATCTCAGTACCCTTAGGAAAAGAAATCAATTGAGATTCCCTTAGTAGCGGCGAGCGAACGGGGAGCAGCCCATTAAGTTGTGTGTGTTCTAGTGGAACGCTCTGGGAAGTGCGAACGTAGAGGGTGATATTCCCGTACACGAAAGGGCACACACAATGATGACGAGTAGGGCGAGGCACGTGAAACCTTGTCTGAATATGGGGGGACCATCCTCCAAGGCTAAATACTCCTGACTGACCGATAGTGAACCAGTACCGTGAGGGAAAGGCGAAAAGAACCCCTGTGAGGGGAGTGAAATAGATCCTGAAACCGCATGCATACAAGCAGTGGGAGCCGACTTGTTCGGTGACTGCGTACCTTTTGTATAATGGGTCAGCGACTTATATTCAGTAGCAAGGTTAACCGAATAGGGGAGCCGTAGAGAAATCGAGTCTTAATAGGGCGTTTAGTTGCTGGGTATAGACCCGAAACCAGGCGATCTATCCATGAGCAGGTTGAAGGTTGGGTAACACTAACTGGAGGACCGAACCCACTGTCGTTGAAAAGCCAGGGGATGACTTGTGGATAGGGGTGAAAGGCTAATCAAGCCTGGTGATAGCTGGTTCTCCCCGAAAGCTATTTAGGTAGCGCCTCGGACGAATACCATTGGGGGTAGAGCACTGTTTCGGCTAGGGGGTCATCCCGACTTACCAAACCGATGCAAACTCCGAATACCAATGAGTACTATCCGGGAGACAGACTGCGGGTGCTAACGTCCGTAGTCAAGAGGAAAACAATCCAGACCGCCAGCTAAGGCCCCAAAATCATAGTTAAGTGGGAAACGATGTGGGAAGGCATAGACAGCTAGGAGGTTGGCTTAGAAGCAGCCACCCTTTAAAGAAAGCGTAATAGCTCACTAGTCGAGTCGGCCTGCGCGGAAGATGTAACGGGGCTAAAACTATGTGCCGAAGCTGCGGATTTGACTTTAAGTCAAGTGGTAGGGGAGCGTTCTGTAAGCCGATGAAGGTGTATTGAGAAGTATGCTGGAGGTATCAGAAGTGCGAATGCTGACGTGAGTAACGACAAAACGGGTGAAAAACCCGTTCGCTGAAAGACCAAGGGTTCCAGTCCAACGTTAATCGGGGCTGGGTGAGTCGACCCCTAAGGCGAGGCCGAGAGGCGTAGTCGATGGGAAATTGGTTAATATTCCAATACTTCTGTGTAATGCGATGAGAGGACGGAGAAGGTTAAGTCAGCCTGGCGTTGGTTGTCCAGGTGGAAGG
>NZ_JALGBR010000041.1:0-1990 GCF_022808535.1 Acinetobacter sp. NIPH1876 | reverse complement strand
AAGATCATTAAGAGAATAGAAGAACAACTTGTGTGGATTTTTACTGGTTGATCAATCGAAAATATTTCATTGATTGAATGGTAGAAATTTCTCGAAGTTTATTTGAGCGAATTTTTAGTCAGAAAATTGATGAGCCAAGATTTGTAGCCATAAGCTACTAATGATTTTAAACTGAAGAGTTTGATCATGGCTCAGATTGAACGCTGGCGGCAGGCTTAACACATGCAAGTCGAGCGGAGTGATGGTGCTTGCACTATCACTTAGCGGCGGACGGGTGAGTAATGCTTAGGAATCTGCCATTTAGTGGGGGACAACATTCCGAAAGGAATGCTAATACCGCATACGTCCTACGGGAGAAAGCAGGGGATCTTCGGACCTTGCGCTAAATGATGAGCCTAAGTCGGATTAGCTAGTTGGTGGGGTAAAGGCCTACCAAGGCGACGATCTGTAGCGGGTCTGAGAGGATGATCCGCCACACTGGGACTGAGACACGGCCCAGACTCCTACGGGAGGCAGCAGTGGGGAATATTGGACAATGGGCGGAAGCCTGATCCAGCCATGCCGCGTGTGTGAAGAAGGCCTTTTGGTTGTAAAGCACTTTAAGCGAGGAGGAGGCTCTCCTAGTTAATACCTAGGATGAGTGGACGTTACTCGCAGAATAAGCACCGGCTAACTCTGTGCCAGCAGCCGCGGTAATACAGAGGGTGCGAGCGTTAATCGGATTTACTGGGCGTAAAGCGTGCGTAGGCGGCTGATTAAGTCGGATGTGAAATCCCTGAGCTTAACTTAGGAATTGCATTCGATACTGGTCAGCTAGAGTATGGGAGAGGATGGTAGAATTCCAGGTGTAGCGGTGAAATGCGTAGAGATCTGGAGGAATACCGATGGCGAAGGCAGCCATCTGGCCTAATACTGACGCTGAGGTACGAAAGCATGGGGAGCAAACAGGATTAGATACCCTGGTAGTCCATGCCGTAAACGATGTCTACTAGCCGTTGGGGCCTTTGAGGCTTTAGTGGCGCAGCTAACGCGATAAGTAGACCGCCTGGGGAGTACGGTCGCAAGACTAAAACTCAAATGAATTGACGGGGGCCCGCACAAGCGGTGGAGCATGTGGTTTAATTCGATGCAACGCGAAGAACCTTACCTGGTCTTGACATAGTAAGAACTTTCCAGAGATGGATTGGTGCCTTCGGGAACTTACATACAGGTGCTGCATGGCTGTCGTCAGCTCGTGTCGTGAGATGTTGGGTTAAGTCCCGCAACGAGCGCAACCCTTTTCCTTATTTGCCAGCGGGTTAAGCCGGGAACTTTAAGGATACTGCCAGTGACAAACTGGAGGAAGGCGGGGACGACGTCAAGTCATCATGGCCCTTACGACCAGGGCTACACACGTGCTACAATGGTCGGTACAAAGGGTTGCTACCTAGCGATAGGATGCTAATCTCAAAAAGCCGATCGTAGTCCGGATTGGAGTCTGCAACTCGACTCCATGAAGTCGGAATCGCTAGTAATCGCGGATCAGAATGCCGCGGTGAATACGTTCCCGGGCCTTGTACACACCGCCCGTCACACCATGGGAGTTTGTTGCACCAGAAGTAGGTAGTCTAACCGTAAGGAGGACGCTTACCACGGTGTGGCCGATGACTGGGGTGAAGTCGTAACAAGGTAGCCGTAGGGGAACCTGCGGCTGGATCACCTCCTTAACGAAAGATTGGTGACCGGTAAGAATCCACAACAAGTTGTTCTTCGAAGATGTATCTGAGGGTCTGTAGCTCAGTTGGTTAGAGCACACGCTTGATAAGCGTGGGGTCACAAGTTCAAGTCTTGTCAGACCCACCAAATCTGATTGCAGTAGCTTAGATTGAAAGATATGTCGTTCATTAAGTGATAAGCTGGGGACTTAGCTTAGTTGGTAGAGCGCCTGCTTTGCACGCAGGAGGTCAGGAGTTCGACTCTCCTAGTCTCCACCATGTACTTTACGGAGTAC